>NZ_SCMZ01000079.1:0-9929 GCF_005503285.1 Sphingomonas sp. 2SG | reverse complement strand
GCAAACCGCCCCGCGGCATAGCGCGCGACGTCGACCCCCTCGAACCCCGCCGGCAGGCCCGTCCCCAGCAACAGGCTCGCCGCCACCGCCGCGCCGGCGGGCGCGGTCTGGATGCCGAAGCCGCCCTGCCCCGCGCACCAGAACAGCCCCGCCACCGCCGGATCGAAGCCGTACACCGGCAACCGGTCGGGCGCGAAACTGCGCAATCCCGCCCAGCGCCGCTCGACCGCCGCGACCCGCCAGTCGACCACATGCTCGAACCGGTCGACCGCCAATGCGACGTCGATCTCCTCGGGCGCGACGTCGTGCGGATCGACCGGCGTCTCGTCGTGCGGACTCAGCCACAGCCGCCCCGCCTCCGGCTTGAAATAGAACCGCCCCGCGATATCGGCGACATGCGGCAGATCGGCGCCCGCGGGCGGATCGGTGCGCAACTGCACCATCGTCCGCCGATAGGGCTGGATGCCGAGCGGCGCCGCGCCCAGCCGCACGGCGATGCGATCGGCCCAGGCCCCCGCCGCATTGACCAGCACGCGCGCGCGATACGTCCCCGCCGGCGTCGCGATCGTCCAGATGCCGTCGGCACGCCGCGCCTCGTCCAGCCCGGCGCGCGTCGCAATCGCTCCACCGGCGCGGCGGAATTCGGCCAGATAGGCGGCATGGAGCGCCGCGACATCGATATAGGCGCAGCTCGGCTCGTGCACGCCGAGCGTCCATTCGGGCCGCAGCCCCGGCACGAACGCGGCGGGATCGACGCGGTCGAGCACCACCGCGGTCCCCTCGAACGCGGCGAGGAAGGCGTCGACCCGCCCGGCATCCGCCGCCCGCCCGATATGCAGCGACCCCAGCGGCGCGAGATAGCCGCCGCCGCGCAACGCCGCTTCGGAAGCGCTGGTCAGCGGCTGGATGCCCGGCCCGCCATAGGTCTCCGACCAGAAGGCGGCCGAGCGCCCGGTGCTGTGATAGCCCGCCTGCGCCTCCGCCTCGAGCAGCAGCACGCGGGCGTGCGGCGCGAGCGCGGCGGCGAGGCTGGCGCCGGCGATCCCCGCGCCGATGATCGCGACATCGTGGATCATCGCAGCCGGTCCAGGAACGCGTCGATCGCGTCGAAGGCACGCCGCCGCACCGCATCGTCCTCGCGCAGGATCTCATGCGCCGATTCGGCACCGAAGCGCACCAGTTCGACCCGCGGCAGCCGCGCCGCCAGCCGCACCGCGGCGCGGGCATCGACCAGCCGGTCGGCATCGGCGACCAGCATCAGGATCGGCACCGCGAGCGTCGCCAGTCGTGGGTCGGCCTGCAGCCGCGCGCCCGAGTCGAACGCCTCGAGCACCCACGCCCAGCTCGGCGGCCCGAGCAGCAGCGACGGATCGCGCGCATACCAGAAGGCTTCGTCGGCATAGCGATCGAGCGAATGGGTGAGCCGCTGCTGGCGATGGCCGGCGGACGCCTTGCCCGGCCGCACCGTCCACGCCGGCCGGGCGGGATCGCCGATCTTCGTCATCGCCCAGGCGACCGCACGACCGGCCCGCGCGCCGAGCGGTGAGCGCACGCCGATCATCGGCGACACCAGCACCGCCGCATCGGGCACGACGCCGCCGTCGAGCATCGCGCGCAACGCCAGATGCCCGCCCATCGAATGGCCGAGCAGCACCGCCGGTCCGCTCCCCTCGCGCGTCCAGTCGCGCCAGAAGGCGGTGAGATCGCCCACCCACGCGTCGAAACTGGCGGCATGGCCGACGTGCGGATCGGCGGCGAGCCGCCCGGAGCCGCCCTGTCCGCGCCAGTCGAACGCGGTCACCGACCAGCGCCGGGCATGCAGGTGGCGGATCGTCTCGAGGAATTTCTCGACGATGTCCGCGCGGCCGCCCTGCACCAGGATACGCCCGCGGGCGTCGGGGTGCGGCCAGTCGAAGCGGCGGTGGCGCCAGCCGTCGGGCGCCTGCCATTCCGTCAGGCGCGAATCGGCGGGCAGGTCGCGGCGCAGCTCGGCTTGGTCGGTCATCGTTGCTTTGGTTACGGTTTCGCAAGCCATGCCGTCTACCTGTCGCGTCCGATGGGATGGGATAGTCTATTGATCGCGGCGCTGGCCGTCACGCTCGGCGGCCTGCTCGTCGCCGCGGGAATCGAGGATGCCCGCACCCGCGAGATCGCCAATGGCAAGAATGCGGCGATCGCACTGCTCGCGCCGCTGTGGTGGTGGGCGATGGGGCTCGGCTGGGGCGACGTCGCGGTGCAATTGCTCGTCGCGGCGATCGTCTTCGCGGCGTTCGTCGGCGCCTTCGCCTGCGGCTGGATGGGCGGCGGCGACGTCAAGATGATCGGCGCGCTCGCCTTGTGGCTGCCGCTCGGCGGCCTGTTGCAGATGCTGATGCTGATGTCGGTGCTCGGCGGCGCGATCACCGTCGCGATGATGATCGAGCGCCGCTGGCAGCGCCGAATCGGCGAGGTCGAGGTGCCTTATGGCGTCGCAATCGCCGCGGCGGCGCTGCTCGCGCTGCCCGCCACTCTGCCAGCCCTTTGAAGACGAACCGGATTTTAACCAGTCCGCGGCCAAGATGGCCCAATCAACCACCGGTGCGCTGAAAGGCCCGTTGAGACCATGGATAGTCGCAAGATCGTTTTGCTGGTGGGCGCGTTGCTCGTCGCCGGCATCACGGCATTTTTCGCCCGCTCGTTGCTCGTCGGCGCCTCCGCGCCGCAGGCGGTGGCGATGGGCGCCCCCGCCCCGGTCGTCGTCACCGGCCCGGAAGTGCTGGTCGCGACCCGCGCGCTGCCCGTCGGCACGATCCTCGACGCCACCGCGCTCAAGTTCCAGCCCTGGCCGCAGCAGCTCGTCGACAATGCCTATTACCTCAAGGCGGGCACCGACGTGGCGAAACTGACCGGCACCGTGGTGCGCAACGCGATCACCGCCGGCCAGCCGGTCACCCGCGGCGCTTTGGTGTCGCCGGGCGACCGCGGCTTCCTCGCCGCCGCGCTCGGACCGGGGATGCGTGCGGTCACCGTCAGCGTGTCGAGCCAGGCGGCGGTCGCCGGCTTCGTCTTCCCCGGCGACCGCATCGACCTCGTCCTGACCCAGACCGTCAACGGCGGCGGCGACGGCCAGCCGCTCAAGGTGTCCGAGACGATCATGCGCAACGTCCGCGTGCTCGCCACCGACCAGCGCACCGACAATGTCGTCGGCGAGGACGGCAAGTCGAAGGTCACGAGCTATTCGACGGTGACGCTGGAGGCGACGCCGAAGATGGCCGAACAGGTCGCGGTGGCGCGCACGATCGGCGAATTGTCGCTGTCGCTGCGCGCGCTCGCCGACAATTCGACCGAACTCGAAGAGGCGATCGCCAGCGGCGCGGTCAAGGTGCCCGACGGCGACCCGCGCGCCGAAAAGGCGATGATGCTGCGTCTCGCCACCCAGCCGCAGACCGGCGGCACCACCTTCGCCACCGGCGCCGACGTCTCGCGCTTCCAGCGCAGCACCGTGCCGGCACGCGCACCGGCCGCCGGCACCCCGATGGGCACCGGCACCGCACCGGGTGGCGCGCCCGGCGCCGGCGGCGCGACGATCCAGGGCCCGGCCGTGCGGATCGCCCGCGGCAACACCGTGACCGTCGTTCCGGTCGGAGGGAAAAACTGACATGCCTCTCGTCCACCCCCTCCGCACCCGCTGCGGCCGCACCGCCGCCGTCGCGCTGGCGCTCGCCACCACGGTCGCCGCACCGCTCGCCATCGCCGATGCGCGCGGCAGCGGTGCCGACGCCGCGGTCGCCGGCGGCAGTTCGTCGGTCGTCCAGGTCAACACCGGCCGCGGCCGGCTGGTGACGCTGTCGCGACCGATGAGCGACGTCTTCGTCGCCGATGACAGCATCGCCGACGTCCAGGTCCGCTCGCCGACGCAACTCTACATCTTCGGCAAGAAGACCGGCGAGACGACGATCTCCGCCACCACCCGCGGCGGCGCGGTCGTCTATGCGACCACCGTCCGCGTCGGCAACAACCTCGATTCGATCGCGACGATGCTCCAGCTCGCGATGCCCGACGCGCGGCTCGTCGCGACGCCGATGAACGGCATCGTGCTGCTCACCGGCACCGTCGCCGGCCCCGGTGACGCCGCCGAGGCCGAACGGCTGGTCCAGGCCTATGTCGGCGACGCGACCAAGGTGCTCTCGCGCCTCAAGACCGCGACCCCGCTGCAGGTCAATCTGCAGGTCCGCATCGCCGAGGTCAGCCGGACGTTCATCAAGAACGTCGGCGTCAACCTCGGTTCGGTCGACTCGACCGGCGGGTTCAAATTCGGCATTGGTCGCGGCGGCGTCAGCCCTCAATATACGCCGGGTTTCCCGCTGGCGACCGGCTTCAACACAGGTACGAATACCACCCTGATCCCGAACGGCAGCTCCGGCTCGACGCTCGGCCTCGCCGGCAGGCTGCTCGGCCTCGACCTGCTCGCTGCGGTCGATCTCGGCGAGACGCTGGGTCAGGTGACGACGCTCGCCAACCCCAATCTTACCGCCTTGTCGGGCGAGACCGCGACCTTCCTCGCCGGCGGCGAGATCCCGATCCCGCTCTCCGGCGGGCTCGGCACCGTCACCGTCGAGTACAAGCAATATGGCGTCAGCCTCGCCTATACGCCGACGGTGCTGTCCGACGGCCGCATCTCGCTGCGCGTCCGTCCCGAGGTGTCGCAGATCGACAATGCCAATGCGGTCAGCGTCGGCGGCACCCGCGTTCCCGGCATCACCACCCGCCGCGCCGAGACGACGCTGGAGCTCGGCTCGGGCCAGAGCATGATGATCGGCGGCCTGCTCTCCAACAGCCACGGCAACAACATCGACAAGACGCCGTTCCTCGGCGACCTGCCGATCATCGGCTCGCTGTTCCGCTCGACCAACTTCCAGCGCAACGAGACCGAGCTGGTCATCATCATCACCCCCTATCTGGTGAAGCCGGTGAGCGATCCCGCCCAGATCGCGCTGCCGCACGACGGCTATCGCGCGCCGAGCGATGCCGTGCGAATCCTGCTCGGCGAGGTCGGTTCGGGCGGCAACGGTCCGCGTCCGGTGCCGACGATGGTCCCCGGCGGCCAGCCGCCCGCGCCGACGATCGGCGCCGCCGCGGCGGTGCCGCCGGTGCCGCAGCGTCAGCCGGCCCCCGCCGCCGCCGATCCGCGCGCCACGTCGAAGAAGAAGGGCGCCGTCCCCGCCCCCGGATTTTCCAACTGATGCCCGCGCCGGCCCCGACCAAGGACAAGGCTCCGATGACCAAGCACAAGCTGCTCCTCGCCACCCTGCCCGCGCTGCTTCTCGGCGGCTGCATGGGCACCACCAACCGCGGCCTCGAATCGGTCCACCAGCCGGTCGTCGCACGCAGCGATTACGCGCTCGACCTCGCCACCGCCGGGGCCGGCCTCGCCGCCGGCGAAGGCCGCCGGCTCGCCGGCTGGATGGACACGATGCACCTCGGCTTCGGCGACAAGGTCGCGATCGACGAGAGCGCCGACGCCGCCGGCCGCGCGCGTGACGAGATCGCCGCCGTAGTCGCCAGTTACGGCCTGCTTCTCTCCGACGACCGCCCGGTGACCGCCGCGCCGGTGACGCCCGGCACGCTGCGCGTCGTCGTCAGCCGCATGCACGCCAGCGTGCCCGGCTGCCCCGACTGGAGCCGCAATTCGAGCAACGAATTCGACGCCAACACCTCGTCCAATTACGGCTGCGCCATCAACGCCAACCTCGCCGCGATGATCGCCCGCCCCAGCGACCTGGTCTCCGGCACCGATGCACAGCCGCTCGTCGATACCGCGGCCAATGCCAAGGCGATCGACACCTATCGCAAGAAGGCGCCGACCGGCGCCGCCGCGCTGCAGGCGACCAGCGCCCGCGGAGCCAATTGATGAACGCCCCCTGGAAACCCGCCGGTCTGTCGACGCGCGAGCCGTTCGCCGCCTACGTCTGCGACGAGACCACCGCCGAAACGCTGCGCCCGATCGCCGCCGAACTCGGCTGGTCGGTCGACAAGGTCTATAAGGGCGGGCTGCGCAACGCCGTCCAGTCGCTGTCGGTCTCGGCCAGCCCGCAGATCCTGCTCGTCGATCTCGCCGAATCGGGCGATCCGCTCAGCGACATCAACGGCCTCGCCGAAGTGTGCGAGCCCGGCACGGTGGTGATCGCCGCCGGCCAGGTCAACGACGTGCGCCTCTACCGCGACCTGATCGCCAGCGGCATCCAGGATTATCTGCTCAAGCCGCTCCATCCCGACGCGATGCGCGAGGCCTTCGGTCACGCGCAGGCGATGCTCAACGCCCCCAAGCTCGCCGAGGCCAGCATCGACCGGCCGCATTGCGCGATCGCCGTCATCGGCACGCGCGGCGGCGTCGGCGCGTCGACCGTCGCCACCTCGACCGCCTGGCTGCTCGCCGAGCGCGAGAAGCGCACCACCGCATTGCTCGACCTCGACGTCCATTTCGGCACCGGCGCGCTGACGCTCGATCTCGAGCCCGGCCGCGGCCTCACCGACGCGATCGAGAATCCCAGCCGCATCGACGGCCTGTTCATCGAACGGGCGATGGTCAAGGCGACCGAGAAGCTCGCCGTCCTCTCCGCCGAGGCGCCGATCAACGCGCCCCTGGTCACCGACGGCGCCGCTTTCTACCAGTTGCAGGAAGAGATGCGCGCCGCCTTCGAGGCGACGGTGGTCGATCTGCCGCGTGCGATGCTGGTCCAGCACCCGCAGCTCATCAGCGACATCCAGGCCGCGGTGATCGTCACCGAACTCACCCTCGCCTCGGCGCGCGATACGATCCGCATCCTGTCGTGGCTCAAGACGCACGCGCCGCAGACGCACCTCACCGTCGTCGCCAACCGCGTCCACCCCGCCGCGCAGCTCGAGATCAGCCGCAAGGATTTCGAAAGCTCGATCGAGCGCAAGATCGACTTCCTCGTCCCCTTCGACCAGAAACTGGCAGCGCAATCGGCCAAGCTCGGCAAGCCGCTCGCCGAGGCGGGCAAGAACACCAAGACGATCGCGCCGCTGATCGACCTCACCCGCCACGTCCTCAACGCCGGCGAGGAACTCGTCGCGGGCAGCGGCGACGGCAAGACGCGCAAGAAGGGCAAGTCGTTGATCGGCGGCTTCTCCGCGTTACTGCCGCGTCGCGCCAAGAAATAGCGTCGCGGCGATGGACCTCTTCCCTCTCGCGATGGTGCTGCTCGGCGGCGGACTGGCGATCGCCTTGGTCGCCTTCGCGCTTGCCGGCCCGTCGCCGCAGCGCGCGCAGACGCGCCGCGTCGCCGCGATGCGGATGCGGCACGGCGACTTCGCGGTGGTCGAATCGCAGATGCGGCGCATCGCCGCCGGCCGCGTCCAGACCCGCACCGACCTCGCAGTCGGCCGGCTGCTGCCCAATCCGGCGCAGCTCGCCCACCGGCTGGCGATGACCGGCAAGGACTGGAGCGTCGGCCGCTACGGCATGGTCAGCGCCGGGCTGATCGTCGTCGTCGCCGGGCTGCTGATGCTCAAGGGCGCGCCGTTCCTCTTCGCCCTGCTGTTCGGCGTCGCGGTCGGCGCCGGCGTGCCGCATTGGATGGTCGGCTATTTCATCCGCCGCCGCGTCACCCGCTTCACCGCCAAATTCCCCGATGCGATCGAATTGCTCGTCCGCGGCCTGCGCTCGGGCCTGCCGGTCAGCGAGACGATCGGCGTCGTCGGCAACGAGGTGGAGGGGCCGGTCGGCGAGGAATTCCGCATGGTCTCCGACAAGATGAAGATCGGCATGTCGATGGACGCGGCCTTGCAGGACACCGCCGACCGGCTCGGCACGCCCGAATTCCAGTTCTTCGTCATCACCATCGCGATCCAGCGCGAGACCGGCGGCAATCTCGCCGAAACGCTTGCCAATCTCGCCACGGTGCTGCGCCAGCGCGGCCAGATGAAATTGAAGATCAAGGCGATGTCGTCCGAATCCAAGGCGTCGGCCTATATCGTCGGGTCGCTGCCGTTCATCGTCTTCGGGATGATCTGGATGATCAACGCCGGCTATATGCAGGGCTTCTTCTCCGAACCGCGGCTGATCATCGCCGGCATCGGCGGCCTGCTGTGGATGGGGATCGGCGTGTTCATCATGGCCAAGATGGTCAGCTTCGAAATCTGATGGCCGGGGGCGAATAGACATGCAGGCTTCCGGACCGACGCTGATGGGCATCGACGTGCTCTGGGTCGCGACCATCCTGTCGGGGGTCGCCGCCTTTGCGGTGATGCTCGCCATCTATACGGTGATGCGCACCGTCACCGATCCGATGACCAAGCGCGTCAAGGCGCTCAACGAACGCCGCGAACAGCTCAAGGCCGGCATCACCGCCTCGACCAAGCGCCGCGCCAAGCTGGTCCAGCGCAGCGACACCACCGACTGGATGCGCGGCCTTCTCTCGTCGCTCAAGGTGTTGCAGGACAGCCAGGTCAAGGACGCGCAGCTCAAGCTGATGCGTGCTGGCATCCGGTCGAAGGAATGGGCGGTCGGCGTCATCTTCGGCCGGCTCGCGCTGCCGATCGTGTTCGGCGGCCTGATGGTCGTCGTCGTCTACGGGCTCGATTATTTCCCCGACTGGTCGCCGTTCAAACGCTATGCGCTGGTCGCGGTGACCTTCATCCTCGCCTACAAGGCGCCGGACATCTATCTGAAGAACAAGATCACCAAGCGCAGCGACGCGATCCGCAAGGGCCTGCCCGACGCGCTCGATTTGCTGGTGATCTGCGCCGAGGCGGGCCTGACCGTCGACGCCGCCTTCCACCGCGTCGCCAAGGAGCTCGGCCGCGCCTATCCCGAACTCGGCGACGAATTTACGCTGACCGCGATCGAACTCGGCTTCCTCACCGAACGGCGGCAGGCGTTCGAGAATCTCGCCACCCGCGTCGACCTCGACGCGATCCGCGGCGTCGTCACGACGATGGTGCAGACCGAGAAATACGGCACCCCGCTCGCCTCGGCGCTGCGCGTCCTGTCCGCCGAATTCCGCAACGAACGCATGATGCGCGCCGAGGAAAAGGCCGCGCGCCTGCCGGCGATCATGACGATCCCGCTGATCCTCTTCATCCTGCCGACGCTGTTCATCGTCATCCTCGGCCCCGCCGCCTGCTCGATCAGCGACGCCTTCTAGGGATCCCGACACCCCGTTCGCCCTGAGCCTGTCGAAGGGCAGGTGAGACCCGATCCGCCTCCACATCATATCCATCACCCCGGACGTGTTCGAACCTCCCGCGAAACGCCACCAGTGCTCCTGCGAAAGCAGGAGCCCAGGAGTCCGAAACGCCGAAAGCCGTTTCTGCTTGGCCCTGGGTTCCTGCTTTCGCAGGAACACTGCGCAGATCTGCCGGAGCCAGCTGTCCTACACCCGCCCCAAATGCTAAAGAGCGCCCCCCACACGCTCTTTCTCATCGCCATCGATCAGCACGTTTCCGGAAACGATAAACCCGGATCGTTTCCATTCAGGTGTCCATCTTGTCCACGTTCGGCGCCTAACCCATTCCACCGCAACGACACCGCTTCCACGCAGCGTGACGCTCCCGGCCCGATGAACCAACCCCCGCCGCGCTCGTTATGCACCCGTAACAGGGAGGCTCGGATGCTGTTCACCACCACCACGCAGTTCGTCGCTTTGGCATTGTGCCTCGTCGCCGGCTGGTTCTTCGGGCTCGCCAGCCACGGCGGTGGCCGCAAGTGGAAGACGCGCTATGCCGACGAGCGCGAGGCGCATGCCGGCTATCGCAAGCAGGGCGACGCCGCGCTTGCCGACGCCAACCGCCGCATCGCCGAGCTGGAGCGCGAGAACGACCGTCTCGCCCGCGCCACCGAGACCGTACCGGTCGCCACCGCCCCCGTCGCCGCCGCACCGACCATCGGGGAGCGTCTCACCGGCAGTGCCCGCCCGGTGCGCACC
>NZ_SCMZ01000078.1:0-11346 GCF_005503285.1 Sphingomonas sp. 2SG | reverse complement strand
GGGGACCACTCGGCTAGCGCCGAGTGGTCCCCCTCCCCCTTGCGGGGGAGGATTTAGACCTCACCGATACAGCGTCGGGAAGCCGGCCTTGAATGCCGCGACCTTGGGCTTGTCCCAATGGACGATGTACGGATGCGTCGGGTTACGGTCGTAGAAATTCTGGTGATACGCCTCGGCGGGGTAGAAGCCGCCCTGCTCCAGCTTCGTCACGATCGGCGCGGGGAAGCTCTTCGCCGCCCCGATCTGCGCGATATAGGCCCGCGCCACCGCCGCCTGCCGCGCATCCTGCGGGAAGACCGCCGAGCGATAGCTCGGCCCGCTGTCCGGCCCCTGCCGGTCAAGCTGCGTCGGATCGTGCGCGATCGAGAAATAGACGCGCAGCAGCGTCGCATAGCTGACCACGCGCGGGTCGTAGACCAGTTTCACCGCCTCGGCATGGCCGGTACGCTCGGTCGAGACCTGATCGTAGGTCGCGGTACGCGCGGCGCCGCCGGCATAGCCCGCGGTGACCGAACGGACACCCTTCACATGCTCGAACACCGCCTCCATGCCCCAGAAGCAGCCGCCCGCGAAGACCGCGGTCTGCATACCGGCACCGGCCGGCACATCGGCCTTCGCCGCGGGGATCGGCACCGCACGTTCGGCTTCGGCGAAGCCGGTGGAGGCAAGCACGGCGGCGGCAGCGCCGGCGATCGGCAACAGGATTTTCAGCATCTTACACAGATGGGAAGCCCCGCACCGCTCGCCAAGAGCCGTGGGGCGGCAGGGTCACTGCGCCTGGACGATCGGCGAGGCGGCGGGGATGGGCTGCACCGACTGCGCGCTCGCCGGGTGCAAGGTGACGACGCCGACCGCGCCGATGGCGAAGCCGCCGACGAATTGCCAGAAGAAGCCGCTCTTGATCACCTTGCGCATGACGCATGCCTTTGTTGTCGGGCGAGCAGGTCATTCACCCTGCCCTATTGCAGACGCCGAGATCGTCTCTCTGCGCCCGGTTCGCAATATCATTTATAGAAACGCTGCATTAACGCCGCGTGGCCGCAGCGTTCATCGATCAGCAGGGTAGCCGCCGCCGGGTCAGCGCAGGTCGGCGCACGCCTGCTGGATGCGCTCGCACGCCTTGCGCAGCAACGCGTCCGAGGTCGCATAGCTGATCCGCATCGCCGGCGAGAGGCCGAACGCCGCGCCCTGCACCGTCGCGACCTTGGCATCGTCGAGCAGATAGCCGACGAAATCCTCGTCGCTCTCGATCTTGCGGCCGTTCGGCGTGGTCTTGCCGATCAGCTCCGCGAAGGACGGATAGACGTAGAAGGCGCCCTCCGGCGTCGGGCAGGTCATTCCGGGAATTTCGTTGAGCATCCCGACAACCAGATCGCGCCGCGTCTGGAAGGCGCGGCTGCGCTCCTTGAGGAAATCCTGCGGGCCGGACAGCGCCGCGACCGCCGCCGCCTGTGCGATCGAGCAAGGGTTGCTGGTCGATTGCGACTGGAGCTTGGCGATCGCCTTGATGAGCCACGGTGCGCCGGCGGCGAAACCGATCCGCCAGCCGGTCATTGCATAGGCCTTGGAACAGCCGTTGACGGTCAGCGTGCGCTCGTACAGCTCGGGGCAGACTTCGGCGATCGTCGCGAAGCGGAAATCGTCATAGACGATATGCTCGTACATATCGTCGGCGAAGATCCAGACGTGCGGATGCCGCGCCAGCACCGCGCCCAGCGCCTTCAGCTCGTCGACCGAATAGGCCGCACCCGTCGGGTTGGACGGCGAATTGAGGATCACCCATTTGGTCCGGTCGGTGATCGCCGCTTCGAGCGCCTCGGGCGACAGCTTGTAATCCTGCTCCGGTCCGGCGACCGCGAACACCGGCGTACCGCCGGCGAACTGGACGACGTCGGGATAGCTCACCCAATAGGGCGTCGGGATCACCACTTCGTCGCCGGCATCCACCGTCGCGACGATCGCGTTGAACAAAGTATGCTTGCCGCCGACGTTCACCGTCACCTGGTCCGTAGTGTAGGTCAGGTTGTTGTCGCGCGCGAACTTGGCGACGATCGCCTGCTTGAGCTCGATCGTGCCGTCGACGTTGGTATATTTGGTCTTGCCGTCGCGGATCGCCTGGATCGCCGCTTCCTTGACGAAGTCGGGCGTATCGAAGTCGGGCTCGCCTGCGCCGAGGCCGATCACGTCGACACCCGCGCGCTTCAGCTCGAGCACGCGGCTGGTGATGGCGAGCGTCGGGGACGGGCTGATGCGGCCGAGGGCGGCGGAGGGCTTCATGAATCGGGCCTCGATGGCGGATAGGACGCCGCGCCTATAGCGACAGCAGCGGCTCTTTCGCAATCGCAACAACCGCCGGCATCAGGCCACGCAACGCATTTCCGACAAAAAATGGCGCGGCGAGATCATCCGGCGACAGATAACCCTCTGTTGCACGGCCGGTTTCGATCATTTCTGCGCGCAACGCGCCGGGCAGCAGCCCCAGCGTCAACGCCGGCGTCACCAGCCGCCCGTCCACGCCCGGCACGAACAGCGAGGTGAAGCTGCCCTCGGTCAGCAGCCCGTCGGGCCGGACGAAGACGACCTCGTCGGTCCCGGCCGCCTGCCGCGCCGCATCATAGAAGCCGCGATCGCTGGTCTTGTGGCGCAGGCGGAAGTCACCCGGCGCAACCGGCAGCGGCACCACCGCGACGCGCAACGGATCGGTGCGTGGCGCAGGGGCCGGGGCGATCTCGATCGCGATCGCGCCGCTTTGCGCGAGCAGCAGCCGGATGCGCGCCGCACCGCGCAGGCGGAAGGTCGCGGCCTGCAATTCGTTGCGCGCGCCATGCCGGTCGAAACGGAAGCCGAGCGCCGCCGCGCTCGCGGTCAGTCGCCGTAGATGGCGTTCGAGCAGCACCACGCCATCCTCGGGATCGAAGGCCATCGTTTCGATCAGGTCGAGCGGTCGCTGCCCGGCGGTGACGAACGCGCCCTTGGCCTGCACCTCCGCCCATTCGTCGTCGGCGCGGCTGTCCGCGACGATCCCTGATCCCAGCCCCAGTTCCGCGACGTCCGCCCCGGCGGGGATCGCCAGCGTGCGGATCGCGACGTTGAACGCCGCATCGCCGTCCGCATCGATCCGGCCGATCGCGCCGGTATAGATGCCGCGTGGTGCCTCCTCGACCGTGGCGATCACCTCCATGCTGCGTTGCTTGGGCGCGCCGGTGATCGAGCCGCAGGGGAATAGCGCCGCCAGTACGTCCACTGCGTCGCACCCCGCCGCGAGCCGCGCGGCGACGGTCGAGGTCATCTGGTGGACGGTCGGATAGCTTTCCACCGTGAACAGCGCAGGCACCGCGACGCTGCCCGGCGTTGCAACGCGCGCCATGTCGTTGCGCATCAGATCGACGATCATCAGATTTTCGGCGCGTTGCTTGGCATCGTCGCGCAGGGCCACGATCCGCGCCGCATCTTCCGCGACCGTGTCGCCGCGCATCGCCGTCCCCTTCATCGGGCGGCAGGTGAGCCGGTCGCCGTCCAGTGCGAAGAACAACTCGGGCGACAGCGACAGCAGATGCCGCTCTCCGGTCGCGACGAGCGCGCCATGCCCCGCCGCCGCCCCGCGTCGCAGCCGTGCGTAGAGCGCCAGCGGATCACCCGCGACGGCGACATCCGCGCGCAGCGTCAGGTTCGCCTGATAGATATCGCCCGCGCGGATCATCTCCAGCACACGCGCCAGCGCCTCGTCATAGGTCGCGCGAGCGATACGCGGTCGCGGCATCGCCGCCCATGCCCCCACCGGATCGGGCAGCAGCGCCGCCACCGCGTCCGCGTCGAGCCGGTGGCAGTCGGCGAACAACCCGAACCACAGCAGCGGCCCGTCGCCGTTACGCGTAGCGACCGCGCGCGGCATCAGCGCCGCGCCCGCCTCATAGGTCAGATAGCCCGCGGCATGCAGCCCCCGCGCCCGCGCCGCGCGCAACGCCGCGAGCGCCGGCCCGACGTCATCCGGCGTTGCGGCACTGATGATCTCGACCGGATCGGTGTAGAGCCGCGCGCCGGCGCCATCCTGACGGGCATCGTCGAGCAGCACGAAGGGCGCGTTCAGCATCCGGTCACAAATGCACGGCGTGACGCCTTCCGCGCAAGCGGCGATTGCCGCCACTGCATCAGGGGCTTATCTCCCCGCCATGACCAGCACGCCGGCTCGCGCCACCCCCCTCAAGGCCGTCATCGTCCAGGTGACGCCGTTCCAGCAGAATTGCACCCTGATCTGGTGCACCGAGACGATGAAGGCGGCGATCGTCGATCCCGGCGGCGACCTGCCGCGGATCAAGGCGGCGGTCGCGCAGGCGGGCGTCACCGTCGAGAAGATCCTGCTCACCCACGGCCATATCGACCATGCCGGCGAGGCCAAGCCGCTCGCCGACGACCTCGGCGTGCCGATCGAGGGGCCGCATGAGGCCGACCGATTCTGGCTGGCGCGGCTCGACGACGACGGCCGCAATTACGGCATGACCGGCGTCGTCTTCGAACCCGACCGCTGGCTGGTCGAGGGCGATACGGTGACGATCGGCAATCTGGAACTCGACGTCTACGAGACGCCCGGCCACACGCTCGGCCACGTCATCTTCCACCATGCGCCGTCGAAGTTCGCGCAGGTCGGCGACGTGCTGTTCCAGGGTTCGGTCGGCCGCTCCGACATGCCGGGCGGCAACCACAAGCAGTTGATCGAGACGATCGTCACCAAATTGTGGCCGCTCGGCGACGACACCGCCTTCATCCCCGGCCACGGTAACCCCAGCACCTTCGCGCACGAGCGCGCCAACAACATGTTCGTCAGCGATCGCGCACTGGCCGAGTAAGGGCGGCGATCGTTGCGGCTGCGCAACTGGTAAATTGTTGGGCTAGAACGTTTCTGTCGGACACATATCTGGGGTGCCTCGTTGGCGGCGTGGGATTACCCCGCCGAGAGGATAAGCCGCATGGCCATCAAGTTTGCCGGAACGATGAACGCGATCAATCGTGGGCTCGACGAGACCAAGCCCAACAAGGGCGCCGACATGGTCGAGGATTGGGAAGCCGCGCTGGCCGACCTGGAGGTTTCGGGCGCCAAGGGTATCCTGCGCGACCTGGGGTCGCTCCGCAAGCAGCTCGAAAAGGACCAGCCGGATGCCGATCGCGTCCATGCGCTGCTCCATCGCCTGGGCGTCGCGACGACCAAGATCGCCGACAAGGCGGACAAGTCGCAGGACAAGCTGAAGGCGCTGGGCGAAGCGCTGACCGAAGCGGGTGAAGACCAGCCCGACGAGGAAGAAGACACCGCCGCCGCCGCCGCTCCGAAGCGCGCGCGCAAGAAGGCGTGATGACGACGGGCGGGCGGCCGGACGGTCGCTCGCCCGCAATCCCGATCGTATCCACCGCTGGGCGCGGCGGATGCGGTCAGGCGATGTCGAATTCGCCCGGCACGCCCCGCTCGCGGTAGCGCCGCAGCGAGGCGAGCAGCCTCACCCCCAGTTCCTCCAGCGTCACCGCCGCCACCCGCTCCTCCGCCGATGCCGAGGAGCGCAACACATCGGCCATCGCGAGCTGCGCCTGGGTGATCCGATCGATCGCCTGCAGACTGTGCATATGCTGCCGCAATGTCTCCGAATTGGCGGCAAGATCGTAGGCAAGATCGGCGAGCACGGTGGTCAGGCCGGCCATCTCGTCGGCGAGCGCATGCGCCAGCGCCGGCTCGACACCTGCGATCGCCGATGGCGCGTTCTGGATGAGACCGGTCATTTCGAGCACAATCTGATGACGCTGCGCGACAATTGATCGGGCGGCACGGGTTGCGATGCCATCCGGCGGGTCATGACGAAGCCGTCGGCGCGCTGTTCGGCGGGCGCGATGCAATAGCCACCGCCGGCCTGTAGCGCGCGGACACCGGCCTCGCCATCCTCGCCGTCCGCGCCGAGCAGCAGCCCGACCGCTTCCGCGCCCGCCGCCTTGGCGACCGAGGCGAAAAGGATCGAAATCGACGGCCGCTCGCCCGCAACCGCATCGCGCGGCAGCATCCGCAGCTTGCCACTCGGCCAGCCATCGACGACGACGTGATGATCGCCCGGCGGCGCGAGATAGATCGTCCCCTGTTCGATCGCCATGCCGTCCTCGGCGAGTACGATCTTCGGGGCGATCTCGGCGGCCATCTTGTCGATCAGCGTGCCGGCAAGCCCGGCGCCGAGATGCTGGACGACCACCGTCGGCGGGCAATTGGCGGAGAAGCTGCCAAACAGGTCGAACAACGCCTGCGTCGCCGCCGCCTCGCCGCCGATCGCCAGCAGGCGGCCGTTCCACTCGATCGGCGGCGCCGCGACCGACTTGCCTGCCGCGCTGCTCTTCACCACCGCGCCCTTGGCGGCCTTGATCCGCTTGCCGAGCTTGGCGAGGATCTTGTCGAACTCGGCGGCCACCGCGACCTTCGGCTTGGGAAAACAGTCGATCGCGCCGAGCCGCAGCGCCTCGATCGAGGCCTCCGCCCCCGCCTCGGTGCGGGTGGAGAACATGATGACCGGCATCGGCCGCTCGACCATCAGCTCGGCGAGATAGTCGATGCCGCTCATCCCCGGCATCTCGACGTCGAGCGTCATCACGTCCGGGTGGAATTGCTGGCGCATCGCGCGCGCCTCCTCCGCACCGTCCGCGGAGCCGACGACGACGACGCCGGGGATTCGCTCCAGCGCGCCGGACAGCAGGGCGCGCATGGTGAGCGAATCATCGACGACGAGAACTTTGACCGCAGCGGCCATGGTCAGGCTTCCTTGCACGAAAATGGAGGTAAAAAGGGAGGAACGTCCGCGGACCGGCCAGCTTTATCGAAATGCGACGGACGGTCGGGTCATGCCGCGTCGGGCAGCGCCATCGTGCTGTCGATCAGCCGTTCGAGCGCCAGCACCAGGATCAGACGTTGGTCGATCGTCGCCAGCCCTTCGAGGAACTGCGCCGCGGGCGTCTCGCCGATGTCGGGCAGCGGCTGCATGCCGTCGTCGGGCACGGTGACGATGTCGTTGACCGCATCGACGATCAGGCCCTGCAATTGCTCGCCGATGCGCACGACGATGATGACGTGGCGCGCCGACGGATCGGTCATCCCCCAGCCGAGCCGGTGGCTGAGATCGAGCACCGGCAGCACGATGCCGCGCAGGTTGACGACGCCGCGGACGTGCGGCGGCACGTTGGGCAATGGGGTGGCGGGCGACCAGGCGCGGATTTCGCGGATGGCCATGATATCGACGCCGAGGATCTGCTCGCCGATCTGGAAGGTGATGAGCTGGCGGGACATGAAACGGTCTCCTGAAAGGGCGATCAGTGCAGCACGCGGCGGATCGCCGCGGCGAGCTTTTCCGGATGGAACGGCTTGACGATCCAGCCGGTCGCGCCGGCGGACCGCGCGCGCTGCTTCTTCTCGTCGGAGCTTTCGGTGGTCAGCACCAGGATCGGCAGGTTGCGATGGCGATCCTGTTCGCGCACCTTTTCGATCAGGCCGAAGCCGTCGAGCCGCGGCATGTTGATGTCGGTGATCAGCAGGTCCGGCTCGACGCCGTCCAACCGTTCCAGCGCCTGCACGCCGTCTTCCGCCTCGAGTACCTCATAGCCGAGATCGGTGAGCGCCGCTCTCAGCAGCATCCGCATGCTGGGCGAATCGTCTACGGTCATGATGGTGCTGGGCACGGAACTTCCTTCATTGGGATAATTGGATCGCATCAGAAAAACTCGACGTCGCCGACCGCTGCGACCGGGACGGGGACAGGGGCGACGCGCAGCTGCTCGACCGGGCGGACATTGGCGACGCGGCAGCGCGCGAGGCCCAGCGTCGGGCGGAACTCGACGCGGCGGGCGCCATAGCCGCCGACGTCCTCGCCGACCAAGGCGATCCGCTCGTCACGCAGGAAGCGACGCGCGAACAAGGCGTTGGTCGCGCCGATGTCGCGGAAGCCGTCACGCAGCGAGGCACCACCATAGATCCGCGCCTTCAGATTGGTGCGCGTCGCGCCCATCGCCAGCATCGCGTTGATCAGCACCTCCATCGCATAGACGCCGTAGCGCTGCAGCGACGAGACGTCGGTGTCATTGGTGCCGGGCTCGGCGAGCAGGAAATGGTTGAGACCGCCGACCTTGACGACGGGATCGAACAGGCAGGCGGAGATGCAGCTGCCCAGCACGGTGGTCAGCACCGCCTCGGGATCGTCCGACACCTTGGTTTCGCCCTGCATGATCGTGATCCGTCGGAGACCATCGACCGTCCGCGCGGCGCTCTTCATGCACGGCACTCGGTGAGCAGGCGCGCCGCGATCCGCGACAGCGGCAATTGCACCGTGACCGCGCCGATCTGCTTGGCGGCGGCGGGCATGCCGTAGACGACGCAGCTGTCCTGGTCCTGGCCGATCGTCATCGCGCCGGCATCCTTCATCTTCTTCAGGCCCTCGGCGCCGTCGGCGCCCATGCCGGTGAGGATCGCGCCGACCGCCGAGGCGCCGGCCCAGCGCGCCACCGACAGGAACAACCGGTCGACCGAGGGGCGGTGGCCGCTCATCTTCTCGTCGGCGACCAAGCGGCAGCGGCGCAGCGTGCCGCCGGTGACCTCCAGATGGTGCGAACCGCCCGGCGCGACATAGACATGGCCCGGCTCCAGCGGCGCACCCGAGCGCGCGACGCTGACCTGCGGCGCCGACAATCGATCGAGCCGCGCGGCGAAGGTCGGCACGTAGGTTTCGGGCATGTGCTGGACGATCACCGTCGGCGGGCAATTGGCCGGGAAGCCCGACAACAGCTCGATCAGCGTCTCGACGCCGCCGGTCGACGATCCGATCGCGATCATCGCATCGGGGCGCGGTTCGTAATCGGCGGCGGGCTTGGCGGCGGGCGTGACGAAACGCGGGCGCCGGCGGCTCTTGGCGGCGGTGCGGACCAGCTCGGCGAGATCGTCGCCCAGCCCTTCGCCGAACGCGGTCTTGGGCTTTTCGTAACAGTCGAACGCGCCGAGTTCGAGCGCGCGGATCGTTGCCTCCGCCCCGCGCCCGGTCAGCGTCGACAGCATGACCACCGGCATCGGCCGCAACCGCATGATCTTCTCGAGGAATTCGAGCCCGTTCATGTCGGGCATCTCGATGTCGAGCGTGATGACATCGGGGTTGAGCGCCTTGATCATCTCGCGCGCGCTATGCGGTCCGTCGGCGGTGCCGATCACCTCGATATCGTCGTATCGCGACAGGCGGTGCGACACCATCGCGCGCATCGTCGGCGAATCGTCGACGATCAGGACGCGGGTCGGCGCGGTCTTGGGATGCGAGGCGATCATGACGCTACCTTCTGGAAAGTGGTCCGCCCGACGCAGGTGAACCGCGGCGCCACCGACGCGGCGAGCCGCTCCGAATGACCGATGTAGAGGAAGCCGCCCGGTTCGAGCTGGTCGGCGAGCCGCGACTGTAACCGCTCCTTCGTCGCCTCGTCGAAATAGATCATCACGTTGCGGCAGAAGATCGCGTCGAACATGCCGCGCATCGGCCATGATTCGAGCAGGTTAAGCTTGCGGAACGCGACCCGCTCGCGGATCAGCGGATGCACCTCCGCCTGGTCGCCGTCGCGCGCCACCCAGACCGAGCGTAGCGGCTGCGGAATGCTCGCCGCCGTCTCCAGCGAATAGCGGCCGGCGCGCGCCGCCTCGAGGATCTCGGTCGAAAGGTCGGTGCCGAGGATACGCAGGTCGGTCCGCGCCAGCCGCTGTCCGTTGCCGCGTTCGGTGCCGAACATCGCCATCAGAAGCGAATAGGGCTCTTCCCCGCTAGAACAGGCCGCCGACCAGATCCGTACCTTGCCACGCGACGCGAGCCGCTGGTCGAGCGCGGGCCAGGCATGGTCCATGAAATGATCGAAGTGATGCGATTCACGGAAGAAGCTGGTGTGGTTGGTGGTCAGCGCGTCGAGTGCGCGGGTGCGTTCGACCTCGTCCTGATCGATCAGCTCAATGTAATCGGCGAAGCGGGTCAGGCCGCAGGCGCGTACCCGCGGCGCGAGCCGGCCATAGACCAATTGCATCTTGCCCGGCGGCAGCAAGATGCCGGCCGCGTCGTAGACGAAGGCGCTGATCGCCGCATGATCGGCGGGCTCGAAGCGGAATTCGGTCGGGCGGTTCGCCGCCAGCATCACCGCGCTCATGCGGCGAGGCCCAGCGGCGCGGCGGCGACGCGGTCGCGGCGCCAGCGCGAGATCAGCGCATCGACGTCGAGGATTAGCGCGACGCGCCCGTCGCCGAGGATGGTCGCACCGGCGAGACCGGGGATCGCAGTGTAATTCGCCTCCAGGCTCTTCACCACGACCTGCCGCTGGTCCTGGATCGTGTCGACCATCAGGATCGCCTGACCGACGTCGGATTCGACGACGATCAGCACCGCCTGCGACGGATCGGTCTGCGCGCCGTCGATGCCGAGCTGTTCGGCGACGCGATGCACCGGCACGTAGGAACCGCGCACGTCGAGCAGCGAGGCGCTCGGCCCGAGCACCTTCACGCCATCCTGATCCGGACGCAGGCTCTCGACGATATGGCCGAGCGGGATGACGAAGGTCTGGTCGCCGACGGTGACGATCATGCCGTCGAGCACCGCCAGCGTCAGCGGCAGCGACAGCGCGAAGCTGGAGCCCGAGCCGAGATGCGAGGTGATGCCGATCCGGCCGCCGAGCGCCTGGACGTTCTTGCGCACCACGTCCATGCCGACGCCGCGACCCGAGATGTTGGAGACGGTCGCCGCGGTCGAGAAGCCCGCCGCGAAGATCAGATTGTCGGTCTCCTCGTCGCTCAGCAGCGCGTCGGCGGCGATGATGCCGCGTTCGACCGCCTTGGCGCGGACGCGCTTGCGATCGATGCCGCGGCCGTCGTCGGCGACGGTGATGACGATCCGCCCGGAATGATGCGCCGCCGACAGCGTCACCACACCTTCTTCCGGCTTGCCCGCGGCGAGCCGCTCGGCCGGCGTTTCCAGACCATGATCGACCGCGTTGCGGATGAGATGCGTCAGCGGCTCGCCGATCCGTTCGACCACGGTCTTGTCGACCTCGGTCATCTCGCCGACGATATCGAGGCGGACGCGCTTGCCGGTCTCGACCTCCAGCTCGCGGATGATGCGCGGCACGCGGCTGAACACCGTCTTCATCGGCTGCGCACGGATCGCCATCGTCGATTCCTGCAATTCGCGCGTCAGATGGTCGAGGTCGGTCAGTTCGGAAATCCCCGCCATCGCATGTTCGGACAGGCGCTGCGCCAGCATCGCCTGGGTGATGACCAGCTCGCCGACGAGGTTGACCAGCCGGTCGAGCTTGTCGAGATCGACG
>NZ_SCMZ01000077.1:0-11383 GCF_005503285.1 Sphingomonas sp. 2SG | reverse complement strand
GTGGAGGGGGAGGTAAGGGCGGGAGCCTCCATCCTAACCTCCCCCTCCGTCAGCGCTGCGCGCCGCCACCTCCCCCTTGCGGGGGAGGAATTGCCGCGCTCAAACCCCCGCCGGCACACCACTTTGCGCGCTCGATACTTGCACTGACCGCCCCCTCATGCTAGCCGCCCGCCACCCATAGCAGGCGTGCATCGCGCGCCCTCTTCCCCATGGGCCAACATTCGGCACGAGGACTTCAGCTCCGTGGAGACATCCATCGGCACTTCTGGCGGCGGTATTCAGGCGAGCCTGGGTGGGCGTTACGCGATCGCCCTGTTCGATCTCGCGCGCGACGCCAGGACGATCGACACCGTCGAATCCAGCCTCGCCACGGTGCGCGACGCGTTGAACGAAAGCGCCGATTTCCGTGAGCTCACCGTCAGCCCGCTGGTCGCCCGCGGCGCCGCGGTGAAGGCGGTGCTCGCCACCGCCGATGCGCTCGGCATCGACGCCACGACGAAGAATTTCCTCGGCGTCCTCGCCGAGAACCGCCGCCTCGGCCAGCTGCCCGCGATCATCCGCGCCTTCCGCCAGCTCGCC
This sequence comes from Sphingomonas sp. 2SG, assembly GCF_005503285.1. Classification (NCBI taxonomy): domain Bacteria; kingdom Pseudomonadati; phylum Pseudomonadota; class Alphaproteobacteria; order Sphingomonadales; family Sphingomonadaceae; genus Sphingomonas; species Sphingomonas sp. 2SG. The sequence goes on along the minus strand of NZ_SCMZ01000077.1, from coordinate 10,804 downwards.
GCGCGCCACCGTGGCGAGATCGCTGCCGAGGTGACCAGCGCGCATCCGCTGAACGACGAGCAGGTCGTCGAGCTCAAGCAGCAGCTCCGCCAGCGCGTCGGCCGCGACGTTTCCGTCGACCTGTCGGTCGACCCCGATTTGCTCGGCGGCCTGGTCGTCCGCATCGGTTCACAGATGATCGATTCGTCGATCCGCACCCGTCTCAATACTCTCGCGCACGCGATGAAGGGCTAACTCACGATGGATATCCGCGCCGCAGAAATCTCCAAGGTCATCAAGGACCAGATCAGCAACTTCGGCACCGAAGCGCAGGTCACCGAAACCGGTCAGGTGCTGTCGGTCGGCGACGGCATCGCGCGCATCTACGGTCTCGACAACGTCCAGGCGGGCGAGATGGTCGAATTCGCCAACGGCGTGCAGGGCATGGCGCTCAACCTCGAGGCCGATAACGTCGGCGTCGTGATCTTCGGCTCGGACTCGGAGATCCGCGAGGGCGATATCGTCAAGCGCACCGGCACGATCGTCGACGTCCCCGTCGGCAAGGGCCTGCTCGGCCGCGTCGTCGATGGCCTCGGCAACCCGATCGACGGCAAGGGCCCGATCGTCGCCGAGAAGCGCAGCCGCGTCGAGGTCAAGGCACCGGGCATCATCCCGCGCCAGTCGGTCAGCGAGCCGATGCAGTCGGGCCTCAAGGCGATCGACGCGCTCGTTCCCGTCGGCCGCGGCCAGCGCGAGCTGATCATCGGCGATCGCCAGACCGGCAAGTCGGCGGTCGCGATCGACACCTTCATCAACCAGAAGACGGTCAACCAGTCGTCGGACGAGTCGAAGAAGCTGTATTGCGTCTATGTCGCGGTCGGCCAGAAGCGCTCGACCGTCGCGCAGCTCGTCAAGACGCTCGAAGAGAATGGCGCGATGGACTATTCCATCGTCGTCGCCGCGACCGCGTCGGAGCCCGCACCGCTCCAGTTCCTCGCGCCCTATACCGGCACCGCGATGGGCGAATATTTCCGTGACAACGGCATGCACGCGCTGATCGTGTTCGACGATCTGTCGAAGCAGGCGGTCGCCTATCGCCAGATGTCGTTGCTGCTGCGCCGTCCGCCGGGCCGCGAAGCCTATCCGGGCGACGTCTTTTATCTGCACAGCCGCCTGCTCGAGCGCGCCGCCAAGATGTCGGACGCCAATGGCGGCGGCTCGCTCACCGCGCTGCCGATCATCGAGACGCAGGCGGGCGACGTGTCGGCCTATATCCCGACCAACGTGATCTCGATCACCGACGGCCAGATCTTCCTCGAAACCGATTTGTTCTTCGCGGGCATCCGCCCGGCGATCAACGTCGGCCTGTCGGTCAGCCGCGTCGGCTCGGCCGCGCAGACCAAGGCGATGAAGAAGGTGTCGGGCTCGATCAAGCTCGAGCTCGCCCAGTATCGCGAGATGGCGGCGTTCGCGCAGTTCGGGTCTGACCTCGACGCCTCGACGCAGCGCCTGCTCAACCGCGGCGCGCGCCTCACCGAGCTGCTCAAGCAGGCGCAATTCTCGCCGATGCCCTTCGAGGAGCAGACCGCGTCGATCTTCGCCGGCACCAACGGCTATCTCGACAAGGTCGCGGTGACCGACGTCGTCCGCTACGAGCAGGCGATGTTGCAGGATCTGCGCGCCAACCACGCCGGCGTCCTCACCAAGATCCGCGAGACGCGCGATCTCGGCGACGAGGCCAAGTCGGGGCTGAAGGCCGCGCTCGACCAGTTTGCGAAGACCTTCGCGTAACATCCGGTGCTCCTGCGCAAGCCGGAGCCCAGAGCCCAGAGCGGCTCGCTTGGTAACCCTGGGCTCCTGCCTGCGCAGGAGCACATGAAGGACAACAATGGCGTCGTTGAAGGCCCTCAAGATCCGGATCAACTCGGTCAAATCGACCCAGAAGATCACCAAGGCGATGAAGATGGTCGCCGCCGCCAAGCTGCGCCGCGCGCAGGAGGCAGCGCAGGCCGGCCGTCCCTATGCGGAGCGGCTGGAGGCGGTCGTCTCCAGCCTGTCGCGCCAGCTCGCCGGCGGGGCGACCGTGTCGCCGCTGCTGTCGGGCACCGGCAAGGACCAGGTGCATCTGATCGTCGTCGCCACCTCGGAGCGCGGTCTGGCGGGTGCGTTCAACACCAACATCGTCCGCGCCGCGCGCCGCAAGGCGGAGGAGCTGGAGGCGCAGGGCAAGACCGTGCGCTTCTATCTCGCCGGCAAGAAGGGGCGGGTGCTCAGGCGCTTCTACCCGAACGCGATCCTCGCCGATCACGAGCTGGGCGGCCACAAGACGCTCGGCTTCCAGCAGGCCCGCGAAGTCGCCGACGACCTGCTCGCACGCTATGCCGCGGGCGAGTTCGACGTCGCGCATCTGTTCTACGCCAAATTCGTCTCGGCGCTGGTGCAGCTCCCCGTCGGTCGCCAGATCATCCCGGTCGCGGTCGACGAGACCAAGGCGGACGTGCCGGTCACCTCGGCGGGCGCCGTGGTGGAATATGAGCCCGACGAGGAGCAGATCCTCGCCGACCTGCTGCCGCGCAACGTCGCGATCCAGGTGTTCCGCGCGATGCTCGAAAACGCCGCATCCGAGCAGGGCAGCCGCATGAACGCGATGGACAATGCCACCCGCAACGCGGGCGACATGATCAATCGCCTGTCGATCCAGTATAACCGCACGCGTCAGGCCGCGATCACGACCGAGCTGGTCGAGATCATCTCCGGCGCCGAAGCGCTCTAACGAATCCGAAGCAGGAAGAACCGCCATGGCAACCGCCGCAGACGACATCCGCCCGACCCAGTCGACGGGCAGCAGCAACACCACCGGCACGATCGCCCAGGTCATCGGCGCCGTCGTCGACGTCCACTTCCCGGACAATCTGCCGGCGATCCTCTCGGCGCTCGAGACCGACAACAACGGCAACAAGCTGGTGCTCGAAGTCGCGCAGCATCTCGGCGAGAACACCGTCCGCACGATCGCGATGGACGCGACCGAGGGCCTGACCCGCGGCCAGACCGTCCGCGACACCGGCGCGCAGATCAGCGTCCCCGTCGGCCCGGCGACGCTCGGCCGCATCATGAACGTCATCGGCGAGCCGATCGACGAGCGCGGCCCGGTGCAGACCGACCTGCGCGCGCCGATCCATGCCGAGGCGCCGCTGTTCGTCGACCAGTCGACCGAGAACGCGATCCTCGTCACCGGCATCAAGGTCATCGACCTGCTCGCGCCCTACGCCAAGGGCGGCAAGATCGGCCTGTTCGGCGGCGCCGGCGTCGGCAAGACCGTGCTGATCCAGGAGCTGATCAACAACATCGCCAAGGGCCACGGCGGCACCTCGGTGTTCGCCGGCGTCGGCGAGCGCACCCGCGAGGGCAACGACCTCTATCACGAATTCCTCGACGCGGGCGTCATCGCCAAGGATGCCGAAGGCAATCCGACCAGCGAGGGTTCGAAGGTCGCACTGGTGTTCGGCCAGATGAACGAGCCGCCGGGCGCCCGCGCCCGCGTCGCCCTGTCGGGCCTGACCATCGCGGAATATTTCCGCGACCAGGAAGGGCAGGACGTGCTGTTCTTCGTCGACAACATTTTCCGCTTCACCCAGGCGGGCGCGGAAGTGTCGGCATTGCTCGGCCGCATCCCGTCGGCGGTGGGCTATCAGCCGACGCTGTCGACCGACATGGGCGCGCTGCAGGAGCGTATCACCTCGACCAACAAGGGTTCGATCACTTCGGTGCAGGCTGTCTACGTTCCCGCAGACGATCTCACCGACCCGGCGCCGGCGACCTCATTCGCCCACTTGGACGCGACGACCGTGCTCAACCGCGCGATCTCGGAACTCGGCATCTATCCGGCGGTCGATCCGCTCGATTCGACCAGCCGCGTGCTCGAACCGCGCGTCGTCGGTCAGGAGCATTACGACACCGCCCGCGCGGTCCAGTCGCTGCTCCAGCGTTACAAGTCGCTGCAGGACATCATCGCCATCCTCGGCATGGACGAATTGTCCGAAGAGGATAAGCTGACGGTGACGCGCGCGCGCAAGATCCAGAAGTTCCTCAGCCAGCCCTTCCACGTCGCCGAGGTCTTCACCGGCATCAGCGGCAAGTTCGTGCAGATCGAAGACACCGTCCGCTCGTTCAAGGCAGTCGTCGACGGCGAATACGACCATCTGCCCGAGGCGGCCTTCTACATGGTCGGCGGCATCGACGAGGTCGTCGCCAAGGCCGAGAAGCTCGCGCAGGAAGCGTAATCGACTTCGGCAGGAGGTTCGGTTAGGCTGGGTTCGTGAACGTCGATACGCTCTCGATCGCCCGGGACCTGAAGGCCACCGAACTTCCCGCCGCGCAGGCGGAAGCGATCGCTTCTGCCATCGGTCGGGCGGTGACGGACGGGGTTGCGACCAAGTCCGATATCCAGCTCATGGAAGAACGGCTCAGCGCGCGACTGGAAAGCGCGAAGACGCAGTTGCTGACCTGGCTGATGGGCGTCATCGTTGCCACGGCTGGCATTCTGATCGCGGTGTTGAAGCTGTGATCGATCCATTCCGCGCGCGCGGAAATTGGGTGATCGCCCAGTTTGTCGCCGCCATGTACATCATTGCCTGCATCACGGGCATCGCGCTCAGGACCTTGCGATAACATGCTCCATTTCGAACTCGTCACGCCTGAGAAGCTCGTCCGTTCCGAGGACGTCTATATGGTCGTCGTCCCCGGCACCGAGGGTGACTTCGGCGTGCTCGAAGGCCATGCACCGCTGATGTCGACGGTGCGCGACGGCGCGCTGTCGGTCTATCGCACCGAGGGCGGCCAGCCCGAGACGATCGCGATTCAGGGCGGTTTCGCCGAGGTCAACGCCAAGGGCCTGACCGTGCTGGCCGAACGCGCCGCCTGATACGCGAGCAGGCTGCAAGGGCGACCGTCTCCCCGAGTGCTCCGTCACCCCGGACTTGTTCCGGGGTCCACCGGGCCGCAAGGGAATGGTGTCACCTCCAGCCTTTCTCCTGGCCGCGAAGTGGACCCCGGAACGAGTCCGGGGTGACGAGTAGGTGTCGCGACCACCCGCACTTTTTTCATGCCGCGAACAGCGACGGCCCCTTCTTTACCACCGTCACGCCTGCCGCATCGGTCACCGCATAGGTGAACCCCGGCAGCAGGCAGAAGGCGCCGACCTCGCCCTTTGGCGACAGCGCGAGAAAACCGACCTGCGTCCCCTTGATCGCATCGCCGCGCAGCGTCGCGATATGGCGGACCACCTCCTCGCACGCCGCCTGCGGCGACAGGCCGGCGCGCATCGACGCGACCACGCGGGCGCTGCCCGACACCCGCGTCACTTCCTCGCCCAGCCCGGTCGAGGTCGCCGCGCCGACGCCCGCCTCGACGTAGAGGCCCGCGCCGACCTGCGGCGAATCGCCGACCCGGCCGCGCATCTTGAACGCCATGCCGGAGGTCGTGCACGCCCCCGCCATCCGCCCGTCCGCAGTCCGCGCGAGCAGGCCGATCGTGTCATGGTCGAGCGCGCCGCCACGGGGCCGGCGGTTCTCGATGTTCGCTTCCGGTCTGTATTGCGAGGTCTTCAGCCAGTCGCGCCATGCCTTCTCCGCTTCGGGGGTGAGCAGATTGACCTTGGGAAAGCCCTGGTCGCGGGCGAAGCGCGTCGCGCCCTCGCCGACGATGAACGTATGCGGCGTCTTCTCCATCACCCGCCGCGCCACCGAGATGGCGTGGACCGTATCCTCCAGCGCCGCCACCGCGCCGACGCCACCGCGGTCGTCCATAATGACTGCGTCGAGCGTGACATGGCCGTCGCGATCGGGATAGCCGCTATAGCCGACCGAATGGTTGTTCGGATCCGCTTCCGGCACCATGCCACCGGCCTCGACCGCGTCGATCAGCGTGCCGCCCGCCTTGATCCGCGCGAAGGCGGCGTCATTGGCCGCCGCGCCGAAATCCCAGGTCGAGACGATCATCGCGCCGCCGCCGGGCTGCGCCGCTCCGGCCAGTGATGCCACGCCCGCAGTCGCCGCCGCCCCGCCGAGAAATCCGCGCCGTGTCGTCATTCGCCACACCCCCTGTTGGACCTGAATTGGTCCGCTAAAGGAAGTTATACGGATCGACGTCCACCGTCACGCGTGCTTTTGCCGGCCAGTCGAGTGCGCCCAGCCAATCGCGGATCACGTCCTGCACGTCGAGCGCACGGCGGGCATGGACGAGCAGCCGATAGCGGTGGCGGCCGCGCAGCATCGCCAGCGGCGCGGGGGCAGGGCCGTAGACCGCCATGCCGTCGACCTGTGGCGCGGAGCGCGCCACCAGCCGCGCGATCTCGTTGGCGCAGGCCTGTTCTTCCGACGAGACGACGATCGCCGCATAGCGACCGAATGGCGGCGCACCGGCGTCGCGTCGCGCCTCGGTCTCCGCCTCGTAGAAGGCGTCGGCGTCGCCGGTGACCAGCGCCTGCATAACCTGCGCCTTCGGGCTGTGCGTCTGGATGAACACGTGCCCCGGCTTGGCGCCACGCCCGGCGCGTCCCGACACCTGCCGGATCTGCTGGAAGGTGCGCTCGGCAGCCCGAAGGTCGCCGCCCTCCAGTCCGAGGTCGGCATCGACGACTCCGACCAGCGTGAGATTGGGAAAGTGATAGCCCTTGGTCACCAATTGCGTGCCGACGACGATGTCGATGTCGCCCGCCTCCATCCGCCCGACGAACTCCGCCGCCTTGGCCGGCGACCAGATCGTGTCGGAGGTGACGACCGCGGTCTTCGCCTCGGGGAACAGCGCGGTGACCTCGTCGGCGATCCGCTCGACGCCGGGACCGCAGGCGACGAGGCTGTCCTCCTCCTTGCACTCCGGGCAGGCGCGGGGAGTCGGCAGGACATGGCCGCAATGATGGCAGGCGAGCCGCCGCGTCAGCCGGTGCTCGACCATCCAGGCGGTGCAATTGGGGCATTGGAAGCGATGCCCGCAGGTCCGGCACAGCGTCAGCGGCGCATAGCCGCGGCGGTTGAGGAAGAGGAGCGACTGTTCGCCCTTGGCCAGCGTCTCCTCCAGCGCGGTGACGAGCTTGGGCGCGAGCCAGCGGCCGCGTTCGGGCGGCTGCTGGATCAGGTCGATCGCCTCGATCGTCGGCATCTCCGCGGCGCCGTAGCGGCCGGGCAGCTTGAGTTCGGCATAGCGGCCGAGCGCGACCTGCTGCCGCGTCTCGATCGCCGGCGTGGCGCTGGCGAGGATCACCGGACAGCCTTCGAACTTGCCGCGCATCACCGCGACGTCGCGGGCGTGATAATGGACGCCCTCTTCCTGCTTGAAGCTGGTCTCATGCGCCTCGTCGACGACGATCAGCCCGAGGTTGCGATAGGGCAGGAACAGCGCCGAGCGCGCGCCGACCGTCACCAGCGCCTCGCCGGTCGCGATCGCCCGCCACGCGCGGCGGCGCTGCGTCGAACGCAGCCCGGAATGCCACGCCACCGGCTCGCAGCCGAACCGGTCGTGGAAACGCTTGAGAAACGGCTCGGTCAGCGCGATCTCGGGGAGCAGGACGAGGCATTGCCGGCCCTGCCGGATCGCCTCGGCGACCGCCTCGAAATAGACCTCGGTCTTGCCCGAGCCGGTGACGCCGTCGAGCAAGGTCGGGCGGAATTCATGTGCGGCGACCCCCTCGACCAAAGTGGCTGCCGCCGCCTGCTGTTCGCCGGCAAGCTGCGGCGGGCCGAAGGCGGGGTCGGGATGCGGATAGGGGCTGTCGATCGCCACCTCGACCGCCTCGATCGCGCCCGCCTTGACGAGGCCGCGGATCACCGCGTCGGAAACGTCGGCGGCGGTCGCCAGCTCGCGGATCAGCCCCTGCCGGTCGCCGATCCGCTCCAGCGCCTGTTCGCGCTGCGGGGTGAGGCGCGGCGGGACGATGCCGGTGGCGCGATATTCGGTGGCGGTGCGCGATCCCTCCAGCGCGGAGGTGGAGGCGAGCGTCATCCGCACCACCGCGGCGGGCGGCGCGAGATAATAATCTGCGGTCCACTCTACCAGCCGGCGCAGCGGCGCGGCGAGCGGCGGGACGTCGACCGTACCGAGCAGCGGCCGCAGCCGGTTGTCGCCGACCTCTGCATCCGAGGGCAGCCGCTCGGGTTCCCAGACGACGCCGAGCAGCTGACGCGGCCCCAAGGGCGCGATGACGACCGAGCCCGGCTCGACCGCCATGCCCGCCGGCACGCGATAATCGAGCGGACCGAGCGCGGAGTTGAGGACGAGGACGCGGGCACGCGAGGACATGACGCGCCCCATATGGGGGCTCGGCGACTCGTCGGAAAGCGTTAAGCGGCCTTGCGGACGTTCGCGCGCTGCGTCTGGCCGACGCGGGCGCGTTTCGCGGCATAGAGGACGACGTCCGCGCGGCGGGCGAAATCGCGCAGCGAATGGCAATCGGCGTCGAACGTCGCGAGCCCGACCGAACCGGCGCTCGTCATCGTGATGCCACCGCTCTCGACCGGGATGTGCAATGCCGCCTCGAGCCGATCACGTAGCCGGTCGGGGTCGGCGATCATCACCGGATCGGTGATCACCACCGCGAATTCGTCGCCGCCGATCCGCGCGGTGAAGCAATTGCGCAGCCACGGCTCGGTCAGCGCCGCACCGGTCAACCGCAGCACGTCGTCGCCGACGCCGTGGCCCAGCGCATCGTTGATGTCCTTGAACCCGTCGAGGTCGATCAGCGCCAGCATCAGCGGCGATCCGTCTATCCGCGCCCGCCGCATCGCGTGATCCAGCTCGCGGTCGAACGCCGCGCGATTGGGAATACCGGTCAGCGCGTCGGTATCCGCGGAATGGCGCAGCCGCGTTTCCAGCTCGTGCTGTCCGGTGATGTCCTGAAACACGCCGACCAGCGCCTGGACGATGCCGTCGGACGCCTCGACCTCGGCGGCGGCACGCACCCGGCGGCGGCGGCCGTCGGCGGTGATCAGATCGGTGTCGAATTCGAACGGCTCGCCGGTCTCCAGCGCCTGGCGGATCGTATCGGCGACCATCATCCGGGCGTGCGGCGGATAGAAATCGAGCGCGCCGTCGAGCGGCGGCACCACACCGACCGGCAGGCCGTGGATGCGGAACACGTTCTCCGACCATTCGAGCGCCGCATCGGCGACCGACATGCGCCACGATCCGATCATCGCGATCCGCTCGGCCTGGCGGAAGATGCGCTCCTTGCGCTCGAGCCGGCGGACCAGCTCCTCGCCGGTGGTGGCGATGCGGATCGCCTCGATCGCGGTCCGCCGTGCCGCGATGAGCGCCTCCGCGAGGCTGGCGAGGTGCTCCAAGGCGGCATGGCCGGCGGCGTTGAGCGAGCGCGGACTGGTGTCGAGGACGCAGAGCGTGCCGATCGGCTGACGGACGCCGGCGCCGTCGGCGACATGGATCGCGGTCCCGGCATAGAAGCGAATGCCGGCATCGGTGACCAGCGGGAAGCTGTCGAAGCGCGCATCCTGCGTGAGATCGTCGACGATCAGCGGCCGATCCTGGCGGATCGTGCGATCGCAGAAGGCGACGTCGCGATCGAGCTCCCGCTCGCCGGGCACCGTGCTCGCCTTGATCCACAGCCGTTTTTGGTCGATCAGCGTCAGCAGCGCGATCGGGCAGCCGAGCAGCTCCGCCGCCAGCGCGACGAGCGCATCGAACTCCTTCTCGGGTTCGCTGTCGAGCAGCGCCAGCGCATGCAGCGCGGCGAGTCGGCCGGCTTCGTCATAGGATGGATGGGACGACGACTGATGATCATTCATGGCCACTATGATGTTGTCTCAAAAGGGTTAAAATGTTCTTCTTGAGCTACCCTGCGGGTGCCGTGGCGGGGTCGCGATGAGCGCATCCGGGCCTCCCTTGTCGGTCCGCTGGGCGGCGCATCTCGCCCGCGACCGGCGGCGGTCGGCGCATACCGTCCGCGCCTATCAGGCGACCGCCGAGCGGCTCACCGCCTTTCTTCAGGCGCATTGGGGCGCACGTGCCGATGCGGCGGCACTGGCGCAGGTGACGGCGGCGGACCTGCGCGCCTTCCTTGCCGCGCGCCGCGCGGAAGGGCTGGGCAATGCCTCCGCCGCGCGCGAGCTTTCGGCGGTGCGCGGCTTCCTCGCCTTTGCGGTGCCGGACGGCGTGGTGCCGCGGTTGCGTGGACCGCGGGTGAAGGTCGGGGTGCCGCGGCCGGTGTCGCCCGACGAGGCGCTGGCGCTCGCCGGTGCGGTGGCCGATGCGGCGGTCGAGCCATGGATCGGCGCGCGCGACTGGGCGGTGCTGCTGCTGCTCTACGGTGCCGGGCTGCGTATCGGCGAGGCGATCGCGCTGCCGGCGGCGGTGCTGCCGCTCGGCGAGACGCTGGCGGTGACCGGCAAGCGCGACAAGACGCGGATCGTCCCCTTGCTGCCGCAGGTCCGCGAAGCGATCGGGACCTATGTGGCGCAGCAGCCATGGGTGCTCGATCCGCAGGCGCCCTTGTTCCGCGGCGCCAAGGGCGGGCCGCTGTCGCCCGGCATGGTCCGCAAGGCGGTGCAGCGGGCACGGGGCCAGCTCGGGCTTGGCGAGCGGACGACCCCGCATGCGCTGCGACACAGTTTCGCGACGCATCTGCTCGGCCGGGGCGCGGACCTGCGCGCGTTGCAGGAACTGCTGGGTCATGCCAGCCTGAGCTCGACCCAGGTCTATACCGCGGTGGACGCGGCGCATCTGCTCGACGTCTACCGCAACGCCCACCCGCATGGCTGAGGATAAATCCTCCCCCGCCAGGGGGAGGGGGACCGCCACGCGTTAGCGTGGTGGTGGAGGG
>NZ_SCMZ01000076.1:0-11432 GCF_005503285.1 Sphingomonas sp. 2SG | reverse complement strand
CCCCCTCCGTCAGCGCTTCGCGCTGCCACCTCCCCGTGCCGGGGAGGAATGGGGTCTGCCCGGCACACGATCCGTTTCGACCGGTACAGCGGAATCGCTCCGCCCACCGAAAAGCCGCTTGAAATTTAATTACAGCCGCGCAACACGATCCAACAACAGCGCTGGCGACCCTCGTCGGACGTGAAGGAGAGAGATGGTGGCCAGCGAGCATCCTCGCGCCAATGCGCAGCCGCCCCGGAACCTGCCCGGGCTGACGCTGCACGTGCCGGAGCCCAAGTTCCGGCCCGGCGATGCGGTCGACTTCGTCGGCGTCGACGTGCCGCCCGCCGGTGCGGCGCGGCGCCCCGATACCGCCGCCTCGGCGCATGACTTCACCGATCTCGCTTATACGTTGGTCCGCGTCCTCGACGAGGACGGCCGCGCCGTCGGGCCGTGGGACCCCAAGCTCTCGCCCGACATGCTGCGGCGGATGCTGCGCAACATGGCGCTGCTCCGCGCCTTCGACGAGCGGATGTTCCGCGCGCAGCGGCAGGGCAAGACCAGCTTCTACATGAAGGCGACGGGCGAGGAGGCGGTGGCGATCGCCGCCGCTCAGGCGCTCGACTTCGAGGACATGTGCTTCCCGTCCTATCGCCAGCAGGGGCTGCTCATCGCGCGCGGCTATCCGCTGGTCGAGATGATGAACCAGATCTACTCGAATCGTGGCGACAAGCTCCAGGGCAAGCAGCTGCCGATCATGTATTCGGCGCGCGACCACGGCTTCTTCTCGATCTCGGGCAATCTCACCACGCAATATCCGCAGGCGGTCGGCTGGGCGATGGCCTCGGCCGCCAAGGGCGATACGCGCATCGCCGCGGCGTGGTGCGGCGAGGGCTCGACCGCGGAAGGCGACTTCCACTCCGCCTGCACCTTCGCCGCGGTCTATCGCGCGCCGGTGATCTTCAACGTCGTCAACAACCAATGGGCGATCAGCAGCTTCTCGGGCTTCGCCGGGGCCGAGGCGACGACCTTCGCGGCGCGCGCGATCGGCTATGGCATCGCCGGGCTGCGCGTCGACGGCAATGACGCGCTCGCGGTCTATGCGGCGACCCTGTGGGCGGCGGAGCGCGCGCGTACCAACGCCGGGCCGACGCTGATCGAGCATTTCACCTATCGCGCCGAGGGCCATTCGACCTCCGACGACCCGACGCAATATCGCAGCGCCGGCGAACCGACCGCCTGGCCGCTCGGCGACCCGATCGCGCGGCTGAAGCAGCACCTCATCGTCATCGGCGAATGGGACGAGGAGCGCCACGCCGCGCAGGACCGCGAGCTCGCCGAATACGTCAAGGCCGAGCAGAAGGAAGCCGAGAAGAACGGCATCCTCGGCCACGGCCTGCATCAGCCGCTCGACACGCTGTTCGACGGCGTGTTCGAGGAGATGCCGTGGCATTTGCGCGAACAGCAGGCGCAGATGATGGCCGAGGAAGAGGCGAGCGGCCGGCCATGGGCGCGCAAGTGATGGCCACGCACGCCGTCACCCCGGGCGTGACCCGGGGTCCCGCTGTTTCTTTCCTGCCGCGCACGATAGCGGGACCCCGGGTCGAGCCCGGGGTGACGAGGATTGTGGAATGACCGACATCACTACCCAGCCAGACCCCGCCGCCGACACCGGCACCGCCCGCATGAACATGATCCAGGCGATCAATAGCGCGCTCGACATCTGCATGGCGCGCGATCCCGACGTGCTGGTGATGGGCGAGGACGTCGGCTATTTCGGCGGCGTGTTCCGCGCCACCGCGGGCCTGCAGGCGAAATATGGCAAGACCCGCGTCTTCGACACGCCGATCACCGAAACCGGCATCATCGGCGTCGCGATCGGCATGGGCGCCTATGGCCTGCGCCCGGTCCCCGAAATCCAGTTCGCCGATTACATCTACCCCGCGCTCGACCAGCTCGTCTCCGAGGCGGCGCGGCTGCGCTATCGCTCGGCGGGCGAGTTCATCAGCCCGATGACGGTGCGCTCGCCGTTCGGCGGCGGCATCTTCGGCGGCCAGACGCATTCGCAATCGCCCGAGGGCATCTTCACCCACGTCTCCGGCATCAAGACGGTGATTCCCGCGACGCCCTATGACGCCAAGGGCCTGCTGATCTCGGCGATCGAGGACAACGACCCCGTCCTCTTCTTCGAGCCCAAGCGCATCTACAACGGCCCGTTCAACGGCTATTGGGACAAGCCGTCGGAGAATTGGTCGAAACATCCCGCCGGCGAGGTGCCGACCGGCTATTACAAGGTGCCGCTCGGCAAGGCCGCGGTGGTGCGCGAGGGCGAGGCGCTGACCATCCTGTGCTACGGCACGATGGTCCACGTCTGCGCGGCGGTGATCGCCGAACACAATATCGATGCCGAGATCGTCGACCTGCGCACGCTCGTGCCGCTCGACATTGAGACGATCGAGGCGTCGGTGAAGAAGACCGGCCGCTGCATGATCGTCCATGAGGCGACGCGCACCAGCGGCTTCGGCGCCGAATTGTCGGCGTTGGTGCAGGAGCGCTGCTTCTACCATCTCGAAGCGCCGATCGAGCGCGTCACCGGCTATGACACGCCGTATCCGCACAGCCTCGAATGGGCGTATTTCCCGGGGCCGGTGCGCATCGGCCAGGCCCTCAAGAAGATCATGAAGGACGCATAGGATGGCCCGCTTCACCTTCAAGCTGCCGGACATCGGCGAGGGCATCGCCGAGGCCGAGATCGTCGCCTGGCACGTCGCCGTCGGCGACCGGGTCGAGGAAGACCAGAATATCGCCGACATGATGACCGACAAGGCGACCGTCGAGATGGAATCGCCGGTGTCGGGCGTCGTCGTCGAGCTGGCCGGCGAGGTCGGCGACCAGGTCGCGATCGGCGCGGCGCTGGTGGTGATCGAGACCGAGGATGCGGGCGAGACCGCGGGAGGGGGCGAGGCGATCGCCGCACCGCCGAGTGCCGAGCAGGCCGAGGTCGCCGAACAATATGAGGCGGAAAACCCGGGCGTCGAGGAAGCGCAGAGCGCCGGCCTGACCACCCCCGCGCGGTCGGGCGAGCCCAGCGCCCCATCGCCCGTTCGTGCTGAGCCTGTCGAAGCACAGGCCGCGAACGCACCGATTGGGGAGAGCCGCCCTTCGACAGGCTCAGGGCGAACGGAGGATGGTGGCGCAGCACACCAGGCCCATGTCCTCGCCTCGCCCGCCGTCCGCGCCCGCGCGCGCGATCTCGGCATCGACCTCGCACAGGTGAAGACCGACGCCGACCGCGTCCGCCACGCCGATCTCGACGCCTTCCTGCGCTACAACGCCGGCCAGGGCTATCAAGCCCCCGGCGCATCCCGCGCCCGCGCCGACGAGCAGATCCGCGTCATCGGCATGCGCCGCCGTATCGCCGAGAACATGGCCGCGTCGAAGCGCAACATCCCGCACTTCACCTATGTCGACGAGATCGACGTCACCGCGCTGGAGTCGATGCGCGCCGATCTCAACGATCATCGCGGCGCACGCCCCAAGCTGACGCTGCTGCCGCTGCTGATCGTCGCGATCTGCCGCACGTTGCCGCAATTCCCGATGCTCAACGCGCGGTACGACGACGAGGCGGGCGTGGTCACGCGCTCGGGCCGCGTCCATCTCGGTATGGCGGCGCAGACCGACGCTGGGCTTACCGTGCCGGTGATCCGCGACGCGCAGGACAGGAACGTCTGGCAACTCGCCACCGAGATCGCGCGCCTCGCCGAGGCGGCGCGCGCCAACAAGCTGAAGCCGGAAGAACTCGGCAACGGCACGATCACCGTCACCTCGCTGGGGCCGCTCGGCGGCATCGCGACGACGCCGGTCATCAACCGCCCGGAAGTGGCGATCATCGGTCCGAACAAGATCGTCGAACGCCCGGTGTTCACGGGTCGCGGCGACGAGATCCGCCGCGCCAAGCTGATGAACCTGTCGATCAGCTGCGATCATCGCGTCGTCGACGGCTCGGATGCGGCGAGCTACGTTCAGGCGCTCAAGACGCAGCTCGAAACGCCGGTCTTATTGTTCGCGGACTGACCGATCGGCGAGGCGGGGGCCGGCATGCCGCCGTGCCTCCGCCTGCGCCAGCCGCTGTTCGATGCGGCGAAGCATCGCGCAATAGCTCCGCCGCTCGTCCGGACTGAGCGCCGCGCCACGCTGAACGTACTGGTCCACCCCGTTCCATATTCGCGTCAGGTCGTCGCGCATGAACGCCGCCGGCCCCGGCGCGACCAGCCCGGCGCGCCGCTGCCGGTCTAGCCGCTCGCCGAGCAGCGTCAGCCGACGCGCGAAATAGGCTTGCTGCTGCACCGCGCGGCTCGCCATCAGGCGGCGCTCCGCGGCATAAGCGGAGCTCGACGTCGCGGGCGGGACCGGCAGTCCGGCCACGGCGATGGCCCCCGACAGCGCGAGGACGAACATCTTATGGGTCATATTTCGTCCGTAACGGACAAAAGTAAAGAAGCCCCCAAACGCCCTGCGCTGCCCATGCTCTGGCTGGCCACAGTCGCGATGCTCGCCGCCTGTTCGAACGACGACCGCGCCGCGCGCCGCGCCGCCGCCGGTCCGTCACCCGATCGGGCCGCGCTGCTGCGCGTCGCCAGCGTCGCCGCCGGCGAGCGTCAATTCGCGCGCTGCGCCGCCTGCCACGCCATCCGCCGCGACGCGCCCGATCGCAACGGCCCGACGCTGTTCGGCGTCGTCGGCGCGCCGGTCGCCGGGGTCAGCCCGCGTTTCGGCTATACCGCCGCGCTGCAACGCGTCGGCGGCCGCTGGACGCCCGAGCGGCTGGACGTCTGGCTGGCCGACCCCCGCGCCTTCGCCCCCGGCACCTCGATGGGCTTCCCCGGCCTCGCCGACCCGCTCGACCGTGCCGACGTGATCGCCTACCTTCAGGCGCAGCGATAGCATCGCTGCGCCGATCGGGCGGCCCGGGACCCATCGACATTCATCGCCGTCTACCCGTCACCCCGGACTTGATCCGGGGCCCCGCTGCCTTGACCGATGCGGATCAGGAAGAAGCGGGACCCCGGGTCGAGCCCGGGGTGACGAGACGAGGGATGCACCGGCGCCCGTCGTTGTCCGGAACGCCACAATCTCGAATGTTTCTAGGCGCCCAGCCGGCCCTCACTTCATCAGCACCAGCTCTTCGGCCATCGTCGGATGGAGCGCGACCGTTTCGTCGAATTGCGCCTTGGTCAGCCCCGCCTTCACCGCGATCGCCGCCGCCTGCAGGATCTCGGGCACGTCGGGCCCGATCATATGCAGTCCGACGATCCGCCCGGTCTCACCGTCGCAGACCATCTTGTAGAGTGCGCGCTCGTTGCGACCGGCGAGCACGTTCTTCATCGGCCGGAAGTCCGACGAATAGACGCGGATCGAGCCGAGCTTCTGCTTCGCCTCGCTCTCGGTCATGCCGACGCCGGCCATCGGCGGATGGCTGAACACCGCCGCGGGGATGTTGGAATAATCGACCGTGGTCGGCTTGTCGCCGTAGAAGGTATCGGCGAACGCCTGCCCCTCGCGGATCGCCACCGGGGTCAGCTGGACCCGGTTGGTGACGTCGCCGACCGCGAAGATGCTGTCGATGCTCGACCGGTTCTGCTCGTCGACGACGATCGCGCCTTTTTCGAGCTTCACCCCGATCTCCTCGAGGCCGAGTCCTTCGGTGTTGGGCACGCGGCCGGTGGCGAACATCACCATGTCGACCGTCACCGGGTCATGGTTCGACATACGGACGGTCAGACAACCGTCCTCGCCCTTCTCGATGCCTTCGAAATTGGCGTCGAACTTGAACTCCAGCCCCTTCATCATGCTGATCTGGAGCAGCCGGTCGCGGATCGACAGGTCGTAACCGCGCAGGATGTCCTGCGTCCGGTTCATGATCGTGACGTGCGCGCCGAGCTGGTGGAAGATGCCGGCGAATTCGTTGGCGATATAGCCCGCGCCGGCGATCAGGATGCGCTTGGGGATCGCATCGAGATGGAACGCCTCGTTGCTGGTGATGCCGTGTTCTGCACCGGGGCAGTCGGGCACCGCCGGATGCGCGCCGACCGCGACGAGGATGCGCCCGGCGGTCTTCTCGGTCCCGTCGGCGAGGCGGACGCTATGCGGCCCGGTGACGACCGCGCGCTGGTGGATGATCTCGACGCCGTGCGTCTCCAGCGTCTGCGTATAGGCGCCGTTGATCCGGTCGACCTCTTCGAGCACGTTGTCGCGCAGCGTCTGCCAGTCGAACGCGCACTGGTCCGGCACCTGCCAGCCGAAGCGCTTGGCGTCCTTCAGATCCTCGGCGAAATGCGCGCCGTAGATCAGCAGCTTCTTGGGTACGCAGCCGCGGATGACGCAGGTGCCGCCGACGCGATATTCCTCGGCGACCGCCACCTTCGCGCCATGCGCCGCGGCGACGCGGCTCGCGCGCGTGCCGCCGGACCCCGCGCCGATGACGAACAGGTCATAATCATAGTCGGACATCAATTCACTCCGGGAGCGTCGAGCGCCGACCGAAGGCCGAGATGCTGGACGAAAGGGTCGAAATCGCGATCGCTGTACAACAGCGGAAGGCGGTCAAGGATGCAGCGGGTGGCGATCAGCGTGTCGATCGTCTTGCGGATCGTGATGCCGAGACCGCGGAGATGGCGATAGTGGCGGGCGGCTGCAACGGCGACATGATGGTCGCTGATCTGCACCATGTCGAACTCGGCGAGCAGCGCTTCTGCATGACGATAGGCGCGCACGTCGCGCGTCCCTTGCAGGACCTCGACCAGCATCAGATCGCCGACGCCGATATCCTGTTCCGCCAGGATCAGCGCTTCCAGCACCTCGGTCTGTACCGTGCGGCGGTGCGCCAGTTTGTCGATCCAGACGCTGCTGTCGACGAGGATCATTCGTCGGTCGGCAGATATTTGCTCGTTCGCATGTCGTCGAGATCGCCCTCCCAGCCGAGCCCTTCCAAGCCGCGCAGCGCCGCAAGCTGGCGTCGCGCACGGATCGTCCGCCGCAGCGACTCGATGATCGTGTCACGTTTGGTCTTGGTGCCAAGGGCCTGCATCGCCTCGTTGAGCAGGTCCTCATCGATGTCGATATTCGTCCGCATGTGTATGCTCCGCCTGTGCTCTACACATAATCTTCGGGGAGCGGCGGTGCAACGCTACCGCTCCCCGGCACGCCGCATCGGCATCGCGTCGATCGTCTCCGCCAGCACCTCGGCCGCGATCGGCTTGGTCGCGCGCAGTTTCTCGCCGCCGTCCTTGCCGATCAGAATCGCCACGAACCGGCCCGCCGGCAGCCGATAGCGTTTGCGCAACCCCGCCGCGCCGTCGTCCGCGCCGCTCACCCGATCGCCGACGATCGTCACCACCGCCAGATCGCGCTCGCGTGCCGCGGCATCCCAGCCGGCGAGCGCCCGCCGCTGTCCCGCCAGTCCCGCGTCATCCATGCGCGGCGCCGACAGCAGCAACACCCGCCGCTCCCAGCGCATCGCAGCGACGGTGGCGGGAACGGGCGCGAGCGCCGCGGCGAGCAGGAGCGGGATCATCGCGCCTCAACGCACGACGATCCCGAACGCTTCGATCACTCCAGCCCGGCGCGCCGGATCAGATCCTCGGTCGAGGGATCGAACGACTGGCCGCCCTGGTCGGCGGCCTTCGCCATCTCCTTGCCCAGTTCGACGCCGAACTGGTCGAACGAATTGATGCCGAGCAGCACCCCGTTCACGAACACGCGATGCTCGTAGAAGGCGATCAGCGCCCCCAGCGTGCGCGGATCGAGCACGTCGAGCAGCAAGGTCGACGACGGCCGGTCGCCGCTGTACGAGCGCGCCGGATCCTCGACCTGCTTGCCCTTCATCAGCGCCGCCCCTTGCGCGAAGGCGTTGACCAGCAACTGGCGATGATGGTCCTCGGCGAGCGTGTCGCCGGGCTCGATCACCGCGATGAACTCGACCGGCACCAGATGCGTGCCCTGGTGCAACAACTGGAACACCGCATGCTGCGCATCGGTGCCGACCCCGCCCCAAGTGATCGCCGCGGTCGGCCGACCGACCGGCGTCCCGTCGGTCTTCACGCCCTTGCCGTTCGATTCCATCTCCAGCTGCTGGAGATAGCTCGGCAGCAGCCGCAGCCGCTCGTCATAGGCGAAGGGCGCGCGCGTCTCGGCGTGGCGCACCTGCGTGTAATAGAGGTCGGCGAAGGCGGCGAGCACCGGCGCATTCTCGTGCAGCGCGGTCAGCCGGAAGTGGCGATCCATTTCCGCCGCGCCTTCGAGCAGTTCCTCGAACGCGCCCCAGCCGAGCGCGATCGCCGCCGGAAAGCCGATCGACGACCAGAGCGAATAGCGCCCGCCGACACCTTCGCCGAACGGCAGGATGCGCGTCTCGTCGACGCCCCATTCCATCGCCTTGTCGGGCGCCGCGGTCAGCGCGATCACCTTGCCATAGGGGTCCTCGACGCCATGCTCGGTCATCCATTGCAGCGCCGATTCGGCGTTGAGCATCGTTTCCTTGGTGGTGAAGGTCTTCGATGCCACGACCAGCAGGGTCGCCGCCGGATCGAAATCCTTGATCGCATCCTCCAGCGCGACGCCGTCGACGTTGGAGACGATCGCGACGTCGTAGCGTGCATCCTCGCGTCCCAGCGCATCGACCAGCAGATGCGGCCCGAGCGCCGACCCGCCGATGCCGATATGCAGCACGTGGCGGATGTCGCCGAGCGCGCCGCCCTCGATCGCGTCGATCAGCGAGCGCATCCGCTCGTGCAGCTTGCGCGCCAGCGCGACGCTTTCCGCATCGCCCTCGCCGCGCTCGGCGGCATGGAGCACCGGCCGGTCCTCGGTGACATTGACGTGCTCGCCGCCGAACATCGCGTCGCGCTTGCCGGCGAGGTCCTGCGCCTGCGCCAGCGCGGCGAACGCCTCGACCGCCTGCGTCGTCAGATGCGTCTTCGACCAGTCGAAATGGATTCCGGCCACGTCGAGGCTGAGTTTGGACAGCCGCTCGCCGTCCTGATCGAACAGCTCGACCAGCTTGGGGGAGGGGAGGGCTTCGATCGCAGACCAGTCGCTCATGTCTTTTCGTCCTTCGGGGAAGGGAGTTCGTGTCAGTCCCGTATCGATCCTGCGCGGGCGGGCAAGCCCTGTCGGTCGGAACGACTACTCAGGACGCTCGGGGGACGCTAAGGCTCCCTCGCTATGGATCAGACACCGACGCCGGCCCCCGCGGCCACCATCACCACCGTCAAGCCGCCGCGCTCGGAACTGAACGAGACGCTGCGCTTCCTCGTCAAGCTGGCGATCGCGGTGCTGATCCTCAGGAGCTTCCTGTTCGCGCCCTTCTCGATTCCCTCGGAATCGATGCTGCCGCGGCTGCTGATCGGCGATTATCTGTTCGTCACCAAATGGAATTATGGTTATTCGCGCTGGTCGCTGCCGGGCGGCGTGCCGTTGATCCCGGGACGGATCCTCGGCCGCGATCCGACGCGCGGCGACGTCGTCGTCTTCCGCTCGCCCGAGCCCGACGATCATGACGTCATCAAGCGCGTCATCGGCCTGCCGGGCGACACGATCCAGGTCCGGCGCGGTCAGGTGATCCTCAACGGCAAGCCGATCCCCAAGCAGCGCGTCGCCGACTTCGTGCTCCCGCTCACGCCGAACTTCGACGCGCAGAAATGCGGTTCGCAGTTTCAGGACGTCGATGCCGCCGGCGTACCGATCTGCCGCTACCCGCGCTTCCGCGAGACGCTGCCCAACGGCAAGAGCTACATGGTGCTCGATCAGGCCGACATTCCGCAGGCGGACGACACCGGCCTCTACACCGTGCCCGCCGGCGACGTCTTCCTGATGGGCGACAATCGCGACGACAGCGCCGACAGCCGTTTCCCGGCGCCGATCGGCATGGGCTACATCCCGATGGAGCGGATCGA
Source organism: Sphingomonas sp. 2SG (assembly GCF_005503285.1). Lineage (NCBI taxonomy): Bacteria > Pseudomonadati > Pseudomonadota > Alphaproteobacteria > Sphingomonadales > Sphingomonadaceae > Sphingomonas > Sphingomonas sp. 2SG. The sequence continues at coordinate 1,500 of NZ_SCMZ01000076.1, read as the reverse complement.
GGGCAAGGCGGTGGTCACCTTCTTCTCGACCGACGGCAACGCCTCGTGGATCAACCCGGTCAGCTGGTTCACCGCGGCACGCTGGCAGCGGATCGGAGAGGGCTTCTGAGCATCGCGCTGCCCGAATGGCTGACCGAGACCTTCGGCCGCCGCCCCGCTGACATCGCGCCCTATCAACGCGCGCTGACCCACGGCAGCCAGGCGGCGGAGAATTACGAGCGGCTCGAATTCCTCGGCGACCGCGTCCTCGGCCTCGTCATGGCGGAATGGCTGTGGGAGCTCTTCCCCAAGGAGCCCGAGGGACAATTGTCGAAGCGTCTCAACGCGCTGGTCACCGGCACGGTGTGCGCCGACGTCGCGCGCGAGCTCGGCGTGCGCGCGCATCTGCGCCTCGGCAAACAGGCGCGCGACGACGGTGCCTATGAGAGCGACAATATCCTCGGCGACGTGATGGAGGCGCTGATCGGCGCCTGGTATCGCGAGGCCGGGCTCGACGCCGCGCGCGCCTTCGTCCGCAAGGCCTGGGGCAATCGCGTCCAGCACGGCGACAAGGCACCGCAGCATCCCAAATCGGCATTGCAGGAATGGGCGGCGGCGGCCGGCCGGCGCACCCCGGAATATGTCGTCGTCGACCGCTCCGGCCCGCACCATGCGCCGCGCTTCACCGTACAGGTGAAGATCGGCAGCTTCGCGGACGCGACCGCGACCGGCGCGAACAAGCAGATCGCGGAGACGGCCGCGGCAAAAGCGCTGCTGGAGAAGCTCCAGGGGTGAGGCACGTCACGCTCCGCCCCCCGTTCGCCCTGAGCCTGTCGAAGGGCACCTCTCCCCGGGGGCGGGGCAGGGCTATCGCATATGGCTGCGCTGATGAGGCTCGATCGGTTTCCTTGTCAATTTCGTCACCCCGGACTCGTTCCGGGGTCCACGGGGCCGCGAGAGAATGGTGGCGGATCAACCCTCTCTCCTCGCCGCAGGGTGGACCCCGGAACGAGTCCGGGGTGACGGGGTGGGCGTGGCAGACGACCGGCTCGCACGAGCGTCCATCTGCGATTGCACTGAGGGGTGGGTAATGGCGTTCTGGGCCTATATCCTCCTTTGCAACGACGGCAGCTATTACACCGGCCACACCGACAACCTCGACCTGCGCATCGGTCAGCACCAGACCGGTGCGTTCGAGGGCTATACGTCGAAACGCCGCCCGGTGACCCTCGTCTGGTCGCAGGATTTCCCCTTGCGTCTCGAAGCACTCGAAGCCGAACGCCGGATCGACGGCTGGAGCCGCGCCGAGAAGGAAGCACTGATCCGCGCCGACTGGGGAGCGCTGAGCCAACTCGCCCGCAATCGCCAGGCGGAACCCGGCCCTTCGACAGGCTCAGGGCAAACGGGTGAGGGGACGGGAACGAGACCGGAGACGGGAACGGGTACGGGCTCCGTTCCAAATCCCGTTCGCGCTGAGCCTGTCGAAGCGCACCCATCCCCAAACGCATCGCTTGCGTATCC
>NZ_SCMZ01000075.1:0-12306 GCF_005503285.1 Sphingomonas sp. 2SG | reverse complement strand
GTCAAGGTGGTGACAGCGACGGGGCGGGGACAGACGACGTTGCAAGGAACGGCAGTGATGCTAGATCGTTACAAATGTTCGGCGTGAAAGGCGATTGACATGAAAGTTGCCATATCTTTCGCGGTCTGTTTAGCCGCATGTGGAACGGCTACGGCCCAGATGCGACAGGGCGTGCCATATCCTTCCAGTGCGGAGATCCGTGCCGCAGGGCAGGGTGCTATTGGGCGTATGCAGGGCGATGCTTTTTACGGTTCCGGCAATCGTGCTGCCGAAAGGCACTGCCTGACGGAGCGCAAGACCGGCCGAACGGTCTGTAAGACCAAGGAGGAGTGGAAGCGCGAAGCCACGCGGATCGCATCTTCGCAGCGGCAGGATGGTACTGGCCGCTGACGTTCGCGACTAAGACGTCTTTCTGACTTCGCCAGTTGCCGCGTCTTCGGATAAAATCCTCTCCCGCGAGGGGAGCGCCGGGTCAGGCCGCGAGCTTGGTCATCCAGCCTTCGGCGTGGGCGAATGCCGGCGCGTCATCCACGTCCAGCCAGTCGAGGTCGCTGCAATCGACGATCTTCGCGCTGCCTTCGGCGGCTAGCAGGCGGACGCCTTCGGTCAGCGACGGGCTGTCGAGCGTCGCCAGCACCTCGAAGAAGCGTTGCGAGACCGCGAAGATGCCGGTGTCGTAGCAATCGTGCGGTTCGAGGCCCTTGCCGATCGCGACGATCGCATCGCCGCGCGTCGCGACGCAGGTGACGTCAAGCGGGTCGACCCAGGCATGGCCGAGACGGCGGTCGATGCCAAGCCGCAGGCCGTCGCCGGCGCCAGCCCTGGCGAGACGGCGATAGTGGCGCGGCTGGACGAGGTGATCGCACATCGCGAGCACCGCGCAATGCGGCCCGATCAGCGCGCGCGCCGCCAGTGCCGACACGCCGTTGGGCTGGTGATAGTCGGTCATCACCGTCACCACCTCGAGCGGCCATTGCCGGCCGGCGAGGTGGGCGGCGATCGCGTCGGCGCCATAGCCGAGCGAGACGATCGCGCGGGTCAGCCCCGCCGCCGCCATGCCGTCGAGCGCATGGTCGATCAAGGCGCGCCCCGCCACCGGGCAGAGCGGCTTGAACGGCGTCACCGCACGGAGCCGGCTGCCCTGTCCGGCGGCGAGCAGCAGGCCCGTGGTGATCATCAGGCGGCCTTGATGAACGCTTCGACCGCGGTCTGGGCGAGGTCGTCGGTCATCTGCGTGCGCGGATGCTTGCAGAAATAGGCGCTGGCGGGATCGATGACGCCGGCGATGCCGCGGTCCTTGGCGATCGCCGCGCAGCGGATCATGTCGATCGCGACGCCCGCCGAATTGGGCGAATCCTCGACCGAGAGGCGCAGTTCGAGGTTCATCGGCACGCCGCCGAACAACTGGCCTTCCATGCGCAGGAAGCAGACCTTGTTGTCGTTCTGCCACGGCACGTAATCCGACGGGCCGATGTGGACGTTGTCGTCGTCGAGCCGCTCCGCCGCGACCGACTGGACCGCCTCGGTCTTCGAGATCTTCTTCGATTCGAGCCGGCGGTGGTTCGACATGTTGAGGAAGTCGGTGTTGCCGCCGGTGTTGAGCTGATAGGTCCGGTCGAGCTTGACGCCGCGCTTGGCGAACAGGTCGGTCAGCACGCGGTGGACGATCGTCGCGCCGAGCTGTGCCTTGATGTCGTCGCCGATGATCGCGACGCCGGCATCTTCGAACTTCTTCGCCCATTCGGGGTTCGACGCGATGAACACCGGGATGTTGTTGACGAAGGCGACGCCTGCCTCGAGCGCGCATTCGGCGTAGAATTCGGTCGCCTGCTGGCTGCCGACGGGCAGGTAGTTCATCAGCACGTCGGTGCCGCTCGCCTTCAGCTCGGCGACGACCTCGGCCTTGCTCGGCTGCGTGTCGTTGGCGACGATGAAGGTACGGTCGTCCTTGTAATCGGCCATATGGTCGGCGACGCCATCGAGCACCGCGCCCATCTTCACGACGGTGCCGGTTGCCGGCACGTTTGCGGCGAAGACGGCGGTGCAGTTCGGCTTGGCGAAGATCGCCTCGGCGACGTCCTTGCCGACCTTGCGCGTGTCGACGTCCCAGGCGGCGACGACCTTGATGTCGGAAGGCTTATAGCCGCCGAGTTCCCAGTGCATCAGGCCGACGAGATCGTTGGCGCCTTCGCGATAATGCTCCAGCCCCTGGACGAGCGAGCTCGCGCAGTTGCCGATGCCGACGATGGCGATGTTGATGCTCTTCATGAATGACCCTGTTCGCTTGGATAAAGAATGGACTGCGGCGTGGCGCCGTGAACGAAACGGCGCTCGACGCGCCGGTGGCGGTAAAGACCGACCGCGCAGACCAGGGTCAGCGGGACGATCTCGAACCAGAAAAAGAGGCGTGGGCTGCCGAGCAGACACGCGGCGCACACCGCCCAGACGCGAACGTTGGCGGTGAGCAGCGACTGCAGTCGCATCACCGGAACGGCGGCGGCGGCATAAGCGGCGGCGAAGGCGGACGGATCTTCGGCGGCACCGAAGCGGCGCTCGAACGGCATCGAGATGCGGTCGACCGACCCCGCGACGCTGTCGTACAGGCGGACGAGGACCATGCCGGTCGGCACCGGCACCGTGGCGAGCGGCGTGCCGCGGGTGCGGCGGTGGAAGCGGGCGCGCTCGCCTTCGTAAAGGCTCGACTGGACCGCGTGGCAGCCGCCCGCCGCAATGGCGAGCATCCAGCCGCCGGTGGTGCCGATCGTCCAGGCGAGCGACAGATAGATCAGCGCGAAGACACCGTGGTCGCACAGCCCGTCGAGCGTGCGGCCGAGCGCGCTCGCGGTCTTGGTCGCGCGCGCGATCATGCCGTCGAGTCCGTCGGCGACCAGCCAGGCGACCGAGAATACCAGACCGACCAGCGCCATCGCCGGATCGCGCCAATGCGCATAGGCGACCGCCGCGATCGTGCCGCAGGCGAGGCCGATCAGCGAGACCATATTGGCCGAGACACCGTGCCGCAGGGCAAGGGGGAGCAGGGCGTGCGACGCTGGGTGAATCAGGTAGAGATTCGATGGGTCCTCGATCCGGCGATCGCGCGAGCCATCCCGGGGAGGCGGTGTCATCAGATCTTCATAATGCGCCCGCCCCCTTATAAAGGCAAGATTCTATGGAACGTTTCGGCGCAACTCGTCGAGCCACACGGCCGCCGTGCCGTCCGAGGGCGCGCGCCAGTCGCCGCGCGGGCTCAACGCGCCGCCGCCCGACACCTTCGGCCCGTTGGGAATGGCCGAGCGTTTGAACTGGCTGAGCTGGAAGAAACGGACGACGAACCGTTCCAGCCAATGTTTGATCGTCGGCAGATCGTAGGCGGTGCGCGCCTCGGCGGGGAAATCCGCCGGCCAATGCCCTGACGCCGCGTCGCGCCATGCATGCCAGGCGAGGAAAGCGACCTTCGACGGGGCGAGCCCGTGACGGACGACGTAATGCGCGAAGAAGTCGTTGAGCGGATAGGGGCCGATCATCGACTCGGTGCTCTGCATCGTGCCGTCGGCCCCGGCCGGGACGAGCTCGGGCGAGATTTCCTGGCCGAGGATCGTCGACAGCACCCCGTTGGTGGCCTCGTCATATTGGCCGGTGCGGATGCACCAGCGGATCAGGAACTGGATCAGCGTCTTGGGCACGCCGCTGTTGACCGCATAATGGCTCATCTGGTCGCCGACGCCATAGGTGCACCAGCCCAGCGCCAGCTCGCTGAGGTCGCCGGTGCCGAGCACGATGCCGCCGCGCTGGTTGGCGAGGCGGAACAGGTAATCGGTGCGCAGGCCCGCCTGCACGTTCTCGAAGGTGACGTCGTAGACCGCCTCGCCGTTGGCGAAGGGGTGGCCCATGTCGGCGAGCATCTGGCGCGCCGCGGGGCGGATGTCGATCTCGTCCGCGGTGCAGCCGAGCGCGCGCATCAGCGCCCAGGCGTTGCTCTTGGTGGCGTCGCCGGTGGCGAAGCCGGGCATGGTGAAGCCGAGGATATCGGCGCGCGGCCGGCCGAGCCGGTCCATCGCCTTGGCCGCGACGATCAGCGCATGCGTCGAGTCGAGGCCGCCGGACACGCCGATGACCAACGTCTTCGACTTGGTGGCGGCGAGCCGCTTGGACAGCGCCTCGACCTGGATGTTGAAGGCTTCGTAGCAATCCTCGTCGCGGCGGGCGGGGTCGTTGGGGACGAAGGGGAAGCGGCGGATCGGCCGTTCGAGACCGATGTCGGTGAGGCTCGGCTGATGCGCGAAGCCGATGCGGCGGACGCGCGTCTCGGGATGACCGGCGGCGGCGGCCGAATCGTTGAACGTGCCGTTGCGCAGCCGCTCCTGCACGATCCGTTCGAGATCGACGTCGACGACGGCGAGTTCGGCCGCCTGCACGAAGCGCTTCGATTCGACCATCAGGTCGCCGCATTCGTAGACGAAGCCTTGACCGTCCCACGCGACGTCGGTGGTGCTTTCGCCCGGGCCGGCGGCGGAATAGACGTAGGCGGACGACGTGCGCGCCGATTGCGCGGCGGCGAGCAGCATCCGCTCGCGCCCCTTGCCGATGACGATGTTGGAGGCGCTGAGATTGCAGCAGATCGTCGCCCCGGCGAGCGCGCCGGCGGTCGAGGGCGGGATGGGCGCCCAATAATCCTCGCAGATCTCGGCATGGACGACGAAGCCGGGCAGATCGTCGGCGGCGAAGAGCAGGTCGGTGCCGAACGGCACGTCGGCGTCGCCGAGACGGATCGTCAGGCCGTGCAGGCCGAGGCCGGAGGCGAACCAGCGCTTTTCGTAATATTCGCGGTAATTGGGCAGGAAGGTCTTGGGCACGACGCCGAGGATGCGGCCGCGGTGGAGCGCCACCGCGGTGTTGTAGAGCCGGCCGTTGCGGACGAGCGCGGCACCGACGAGCAGCAGCGGCGCGAGGCCGGCGGTCTGTTCGGCGACCGCGAGGACCGCGGCCTCGCTGGCGCGCTGCTGCGCCGATTGCAGATGGAGATCGTCGATCGCGTAGGAGGTGAGGTTGAGCTCGGGGAAGACGACGAGATCGACGCCGCGATCGTGCGCCTCGCGCGCCATCGCGACGGTCGCGGCGACGTTGGCGGCGACGTCGCCGACGCTGGCGAGCGGCGTCGCGGCGGCGACGCGGGCGAACTGATGGCGGTGGATCGAGGGGAAGGCGTCGGTCATGGGGCGGTGGTAGCCGTGATGATGGGGAGAAGTCACCCTTTGCAACGACTGGTCCGGGAGGGGGCAGGACGCATGGGTGGCGTGAAACTGGTCTCGCCCGCGACCGGGTGGGCAGTGGAATGCGCTTTCTCTGATCGTCATCCCGGCGCAGGCCGGGACCCACGGATGCGGAACGCTGATGGTGGGGGCAGACGCTGGTTGCATCGTGTCCATGGGTCCCGGCGTTCGCCGGGATGACGATGGGGCGTACGTCCGATCACCTCGTGGCAACGCGGACGGTTATACGGGGCGGGGGGTCATACGGGGACACCCCATCCGTCGTCATCCCCGCGGAGGCGGGGATCCAGATCCGCAGGTGTCGCGATGGAGCGGTGAGGTCCGCGGGTATGGATCCCCGCCTGCGCGGGGATGACGGTTTGGGGGTGGGGGATACGCTCTCTCCCAACCGTCATTCCGGCGCAACCCGAACCCTTGGGGCGCGGCGCCGATGGCGCGCGCGTGGCGTCCTGCTCACGGCATGGTAAGGGCGCCGCATGAGCACGATCGTTTATGGCATCCGCAATTGCGACACGGTGAAGAAGGCACGGGCGTGGCTGGACGGGGCGGGGATCGCCTATGATTTCCACGACTATAAGACGCAGGGCGTCGATCGGGCCCGGCTGGAAGGCTGGGTGGAGCGGCGCGGCTGGGAGGTGCTGCTCAACCGCGCCGGGACGACGTTCCGCAATTTGGCCGAGGCGGACAAGGCCGATCTCGACGCGGCGCGCGCGGTGGCGCTGATGTGCGCTCAGCCGTCGATGATCAAGCGGCCGGTGGTCGAGGCGGGCGAGACGCTGCTCGTGGGGTTCAAGCCGGCCGAATGGCAACAGGCGTTGGGGGAAGGCGACGCCGCGACACGGTGAGCAGGGCGCCGATCGTCGGCTCTGGATCGCGTCCGCGCCGCGCGGTACAGCCGCGCGATGTCCACCACTTATACCATCGATACCGCCACCAGCCGCGCCAATCCCACCCCGGCGCCGCGCAAGCGCTTGACCGTGCCGGCGATCCGCCGGCGCAAGTCGAGCCGGGAGGGCGGCGGCGAGCCGCTGGTGATGCTCACCGCTTATACCGTGCGTACCGCGCAGTTGCTCGATCCGCATTGCGACATGCTGCTGGTCGGCGACAGCCTGGGGCAGGTGATCTACGGGCTGCCGTCGACGGTGCCGGTGACGCTGCAGATGATGGCGGCGCATGGCGCGGCGGTGGTGCGCGGCAGCTATCATGCCGTCGTCGTCATCGACATGCCGTTCGGCAGCTACGAGGCCTCGCCGCAGCAGGCGTTCGAAAGCGCGGCGTTCCTGCTCAAGGAAACCGGCGCGGCGGCGGTGAAGCTGGAGGGCGGCGAGGCGATGGCGCCGACGGTGCGCTTCCTCAGCGAACGCGGCATCCCGGTAATGGGCCATGTCGGGCTGACGCCGCAGGCGGTCAACGTCCTCGGCGGCTATGGCGCGCGCGGCAAGAGCGAGGCGGAGGCGGCGAAGATCGTCGCCGACGCCACCGCCATCGCCGAGGCGGGCGCCTTCGCGGTGGTGATCGAGGGGGTGATGGAGCCGATCGCGATCCGCATCACGCAGGCGATCGCCTGTCCGACGATCGGCATCGGCGCCTCGGCGCAATGCGACGGGCAGGTGCTGGTGGCGGAGGACATGCTCGGCCTGTTCGAGCGCACCGCGCGCTTCGTGAAGCGCTACGACGACATGGCCGGACGGATCTCCGCCGCCGCCGAAGCCTATGCCGGCGAGGTCCGCGCGCGCGTCTTTCCGGGACCCGAGCAGATCTATCCCGCGAAGGACTAGGCAGGCGACGCCCTCAACCCGCCACATTTCCCGTGCTTTCGTTTCGCCGACGTCGCCGCTAAGAGTGCGCGCCACTTCCTCTGTCTGTTCCGGAGCCCTCCTTGGCCCTCACGCCGCAAAACAACCAAGCGTTCCTGCGCGAAGTCGACGACGAGCTGCGCCGCGATCAGCTGACGACCTATTGGGAGCGCTACGGCCGCTGGACGATTGGGGCGATCGTGCTGGCGCTCGCGGCCTTCGCCGGCGTCCTCTACTGGCAGCATCGCCAGACCGAGGCGGCGGGGGTCGAGGGCGAGCAATTGCAGGCGGCCTATGACTCGCTCGGCGCGGGGCAGGCCGATCAGGCGAACAAGGCGCTCGCGCCGATCGCCAGCTCGGGCCGCGAGGGCTATCGTGCGCTCGCGCTGATGACGCAGGCCGACATCCTGCTCGGCAAGAAGCAGGATAAGGCCGCCGCCGCGCTCTTCGCCAAGATCGCCGCCGACACCAGCCTCGCGCAGCCGTTCCGCGACATCGCGCTGATCCGCCAGACCACCGCCGAATTCGACACGCTGAAGCCGCAGGTCGTCATCGAGCGGCTGCGGCCGCTGGCGGTGCCGGGCAACGCCTATTTCGGCAGCGCCGGCGAGCTGGTCGCGATCGCCTATCTCGACAGCGGCCGCAAGGACCTCGCCGGCCGGCTGTTCGGCCAGCTCGCGCAGAGCGACGCCGTCCCCGACTCGATCCGTCAACGCGCGGTTCAGATGGCCGGCACGATGGGGGTCGACACCGCGGGTGCCGACGGCGGCGCGACCGTGCGCATCGTCTCCCCCGCCAGCGCGGCCGCGGCACAATCGAAGGAAGCACCTGCGCAATGACGACCAGATATCGGGCCTCGGTGGCCGTCGCCGCGCTGATCGCGCTGTCTTCCTGCGGCATCTTCAAGGGCGGCGCCAAGAAGACCCCGACGGTCGGCGAGCGCGTGCCGATCCTCGCCTCCGAAAACGCGATCGAGGCGGACAGCACGATCGCCGACATCCAGGTGACGCTGCCCGCTGCCGAGGCGAACGATGCCTGGACGCAGCCGGGCGGCAATGCCGCCAAGTCGATGGGTCAGCTCGCACTCGCCGCGACGCCGTCGCGCGCGTGGCAGGCGTCGATCGCCGGCGGCTCGAACCGCGAGCGGCTCGGCGCGGCGCCGGTGGTCGCGGACAACAAATTGTTCGTCGTCGACGTCGCCGCGCAGGTCCATGCCTTCGCCGCCGATACCGGCGCGAAATTGTGGGACGCCTCGGTCAGCAGCGGCGACGAGAACCGCCCGGCGCGCTTCGGCGGCGGCGCGAGCTATGACGAGGGCCGCGTCTTCGCGACCGACGGCGTCGGCGACGTCGTCGCGCTCAATGCCGCGGACGGCAAGGAGATCTGGCGTGCCAAGCCGGGCGGGCCGCTGCGCGGCGCGCCGACCGTCGCCAACGGCTCGGTCTATGTGCTGAGCCAGGACAATCAGATCTTCGCGCTCGATCAGAGCGACGGCAAGGTCCAGTGGGCGCAGTCGGGCACGCTCGAGACGCAGGGCGTGTTCGGCGTCGCCGCGCCCGCCGCCAGCCAGGGGACGGTCGTCGCCGGTTTCTCGAGCGGCGAGCTCAACGCCTATCGCTACGAGAACGGCCGCGTGCTGTGGGGCGATGCATTGTCGCGCACCTCGATCACCACCTCGGTGTCGAGCCTGTCGGACATCGACGCGGCGCCGGTGGTCGACAACGGTCGCGTCTTCGCGGTCGGCCAGGGCGGGCGTATGGTCAGCCTCGACCTCGCCACCGGCCAGCGGCTGTGGGAGCAGAATTTCGCCGGCATCTCGACGCCGTGGATCGCGGGCGAGTGGCTGTTCGTCGTCACCGACGATGCGCGCCTCGTCTGCCTCGCGCGGTCGAACGGCAAGGCACGCTGGATCGCGCAATTGCAGCGGTTCAAGAACGCCAAGAAGAACAAGGGGCCGCAGGTCACCTGGTTCGGCCCGGTGCTGGCGGGCGGGCGGCTGGTGCTGACCAATTCGCTGGGGCAGGTGGTGTTCGCCTCGCCGACCGACGGCAGCATCGCGACGACGGTCGAGGCGAAGGACAGTTTCGCGCTGCCGCCGATCGTGGTGAAGTCGACGCTGTACACGCTGGGACAATCGGGCAAGATCACCGCGTATCGGTGAAATCAAGTCCTCCCCCGCCAGGGGGAGAGGGACCGCTCGGCGCCAGCTGAGTGGTGGAGGGGGAGGATAAGGCGGGAGTGCGGTAACGAGGCTCCCGCCCTGTCCTCCCCCTCCGTCAGCGCTACGCGCTGCCACCTTCCCCTTGCGGGGGAGGACTTAGGTGCTCGTGCCGGGGAGGATTGGTATTTCCCGCCACCTCTTCTAAGAGCCGGGGCATGTCCCGTATTCCCACCGTCGCGATCGTCGGCCGTCCCAACGTCGGCAAGTCGACGCTGTTCAACCGTCTGGTCGGCAAGAAGCTCGCGCTCGTCGACGACCGGCCCGGCGTCACCCGCGACCGGCGCGAGGGCGATGCGCATCTGATCGGCCTCGACTTCCGCGTCATCGACACCGCGGGCTATGAGGATCACGACGCCCAGACGCTGCCCGGGCGGATGCGCATCCAGACCGAGGCGGCGATCGGTCAGGCGGACGTCGCGCTGTTCCTGTTCGACGCGCGCGCCGGCATCGTGCCGCTCGACGAGGAGATCGGCCGCTGGCTGCGGTCCTCGACCACGCCGGTGATCCTCGCCGCCAACAAGGCCGAGGGCAGGGCGGGTGAACAGGGTATCCTCGAGTCGCTCAGCCTCGGCTTCGGCGATCCGGTGCAATTGTCCGCCGAACATGGCGAGGGGATGGGCGACCTGTTCGAGGCGCTGCTGCCGCATATCGAGAAGGCGCTCGCCGCACTTCCCGAGGAGGATGAGGACGATCGGCCCGACGCGCCGCTCAAGCTGGCGATCGTCGGTCGGCCCAACGCGGGCAAGTCGACGCTGATCAATCGCATGCTCGGCGAGGACCGAATGATCACCGGCCCCGAAGCGGGGATCACGCGCGATTCGATCGCGGTCGACTGGCTGTGGCAAGATCCGAAGGGCGAACCGCGCCCGGTGCGGCTGATCGACACCGCCGGCATGCGCAAGCGCGCCAAGGTGCAAGACAAGCTCGAGAAGATGTCGGTCGCCGACGCGCTGCACGCGGTCGATTTCGCCGAGGTCGTGGTGCTGCTGCTCGATGCGACGCTGGGGCTGGAGGCGCAGGACCTGCGCATCGCCGACAAGGTGCTCGAAGAGGGGCGCGCGCTGGTGATCGCGCTCAACAAATGGGACGTGGCGGAAAATGCCTCGTCGCTGTTCAACGGCGTCAAGCGTGCGTTGGAGGACGGCTTGTCACAGGTGAAGGGCGTCACCGTGATGACGGTATCGGCGGCGACCGGCAAGGGCATCGACCAGCTGATCCAGGCGGCGTTCGATACGCGCGAGGCGTGGTCGAAGCGCGTCGGCACCGGCGAGATGAACCGCTGGTTCGAGCGCGCGATCGAGGCGAACCCGCCGCCCGCGCCCGGCGGCAAGCGGATCAAGATGCGCTACGTCACGCAGGTCAAGACGCGGCCGCCGAGCTTCGTGGTGTTCGGCACCCGCGTCGACCAATTGCCGGCAAGCTACGAACGCTATCTCGTCAATTCGATGCGCAAGGAACTGGGCTTCGGCGCCGTTCCGGTGCGCATGACCTTTCGCGCGCCGAAGAATCCGTTCGACAACAAGGAATAAGCGGCAAGACTTGGCAACGTCGTGTTTACCGCTTGGGCTTAGGATCGCCGGCGAACCGATGTGGGATGTCCCCACGGCCGAGGGGAGAAGGCAGTGTCGTTCGCAGGCAGCACGTTGGTGGACTGGGCCGTGTTCGCGCAGGCGCGCAGCGACCTCGGCGCCGGTTTCGTGCGCATCCTCGGCTATTTTCGCGAAGACGGCGTCAAGTCGGTGGTCGCGATCGAACAGGCGATGCGCACCAGCAGCGCCGCGGCGATCGTCATCCCCGCCCATACGCTAAAGGGCGAGGCGCGCCAGTTCGGTGCGGAGCCGCTGGCGACGCTGGCCGAATCGATCGAGGAACTCGCCCGCGGCTGCGTCGAGCGGCAGGACACCTGCGAGGAGGCGCTGGAGCTGGTCGTGCAACTGCGGCCGCTGTTCTTCGAGACGCTCGGCCTGCTCGAACGCGAAGCCAATCCGCTCGTCCCGCGGCGGCCGGTGCCGGGGGGCTTCGGGCGGAAGATCTGAACAGCGCCATTCACCCCTATGACGACGTTCGACTCACTGGCGGTTGTAAACATGGCCTACTGCGATCGATGATCCAGCGAAGCTTCATGTCTCGCCAATAAGCCTCAACACACATCAGGAGCGGTACCGCGGGGGAGAGTCCGTCGGCCGGTACACTCGATCCCCCGCGTCCCGAAACGTGCCGGTGCCGGCTTTTACCGGCTGGCTCCGCTCCGTATATTTCGTTGACGGCGCGTTCTGGGCAAGGATCGAATAGCGCAGTCCGCGGCCAAAAAAAAGGCCGGTCTTGCGACCGGCCGAAAAGTTTTTAGGAGAGGATGCCTGAAAGGCACGGTCTTTGTGCATCGCAGCAAGGATCGGTGCAATTGCAAAAGGCGCAATCACGCTTTCGTTAATGACAATCGTCATGCCGTCCTTGCGAGCGCGGCGGTTGTGTCCGCGTCGGGATCGGCATAGCGGGATGGCATGCGTCTGCCCCTGATCCTGCTTGCCACCATCGCTCTGTCCAGCGCCACGCCGGCGGCGGCACCGCGCGAGCCCGCCATCGTCCGGGTACGGCTCGACACGCCTTATGGTCCGATCGTGCTGGCGCTGGATGCCCGCCATGCGCCGCGGACGGTCGCCAACTTCATGGGCTATGTCGATGACGGGCGGTTCGACGGGATGAGCTTCTATCGGTCCGCTCGCAATCGCAGCGCGCCGACCTATGGGTTTATCCAGGGCGGTATCCGCACCGATGCGCGGCGCATCCTGCCGCCGTTCCCGCTGGAGACGACGGCGATGACGGGGCTGCGCCACGTCGACGGCACGATTTCGATGGCGCGGCGTGCCGAGGCCGGGTCGGCAGGCGGCAATTTCTTCATCACCGTCGGCGCGATGCCGAGCATGGACGCCAAGGGTGACTATCCCGGCTATGCGGCCTTCGGTCATGTCGTGTCGGGCATGCCGGTGGTGAAGCGTATCCTGGCGCTGCCGACCCGGCC
>NZ_SCMZ01000074.1:0-12956 GCF_005503285.1 Sphingomonas sp. 2SG | reverse complement strand
GCCCAAGACGGCGCTCGCCTGCGTCATGCCGCTGGCGGCGGCGCGGGCGGGGCTGGTGCACGTGCCGGTCAATCCGGCGCTGCGGCGGGCGCAGGTCGCGCATATCCTCGCCGACAGCGGCGCGGCGCTGCTGGTGACGCAGGCGGCGCGGGCAGCGACGCTGGCGGCGGGCGACGTGCCGGCGGGATGCCGGGTGGTCGAGGATGTGCCGCTGGACCGCGACGGGCCGGGGCGGTCGGCGGCGGACCCGCAGGCACTGGCGGCGATCCTCTATACCTCGGGATCGACCGGGCGGCCGAAGGGGGTGATGCTCAGCCATGCCAATCTGTGGCTCGGCGCGGTGTCGGTCGCGCATTATCTGCGCATCGCGGCGGACGATCGTGTGCTCGGCGTGCTGCCGCTGTCGTTCGATTACGGGCAGAACCAGTTGTTCTCGAGCTGGTATGCGGGGGCGGCGGTGGCGCCGCTCGACTATCTGACTGCGCGCGACGTGGTGAAGGCGGTCGAGCGGGTCGGGGCGACGACGCTGGCCGGGGTGCCGCCGCTCTGGGTGCAGCTGCTCGACGTCGACTGGCCGGCGGCGACCGCGGCGCGGTTGCGGCGGTTGACCAATTCGGGCGGGGCGCTGACCGAGCGGTTGGTGGGGGGGCTGCGGTCGCGATTCCCGCGGGCGGAGCTGGTGGCGATGTACGGGCTGACCGAGGCGTTCCGCTCGACGTGGCTCGATCCGGCGCTGATCGACGCGCATCCCGATGCGATGGGGCGGGCGATCCCGTTCGCCGAGGTGATGGCGGTGGGCGCGGATGGCGCGCGCGCGATCGGCGAGCCGGGCGAGCTGGTCCATGCCGGGCCGCTGGTCGCGCAGGGCTATTGGCGTGATCCCGAGCGGAGCGCGCAGCGTTTCCGGCCGGCGCCGGACTGGTCGGCGAGCGGCGGGCTGGCGGTCTGGTCGGGGGATACCGTGATCGAGGGGGCGGACGGGCTGTTCCGCTTCGTCGGGCGTGACGACGAGATGATCAAGAGCGCGGGCAATCGCATCAGCCCGCTCGAGATCGAGGAGGCGGTGCTCGCCGGCGGCGAGGCGCGCGAGGCGGTGGCGATCGGCGTGCCGGACGCGCGGCTGGGGCAGGGGATCGTCGTGATGCTCGCCGGCGATGCCGCGCAGGAGGAGGCGTTGCGGATGCGGTTGCGCGCGTTGCTGCCGAGCTTCATGCAGCCGGCGCGTTACGTGTGGCGGGACGAATTGCCGCGCAACGCCAATGGCAAACTGGATCGCGCTGCGATCCGCAACGAGGTGACGGCATGAAGCCGATGGGACCCCTGCCGGCGGAGTTCGCCGCGCAATCCGGCATGCTGACGATCGCCGGGACGTCGGCCGCCGACTGGGCGGTGGAGACGCCGGTGTTCATCTACGACGTCGGGATCGTGACGGCGCGGGTGGAGCGGTTCCGTGCGGCGTTTCGCGGGATCGACCTGCATTATGCGATCAAGGCCAATCCGTTGCCGGCATTGCTCGATCGCGTCGCGCCGCTGGTCGACGGGCTCGACGTCGCGTCGGGCGGCGAGCTGGAGACGGCGCTGGCGGTCAAGCCCGCCGCGGCGATCAGTTTCGCCGGGCCGGGCAAGCGCGATGCCGAGCTGATCGGCGCGATCCGCAGCGGTGCGACGCTGAACGTCGAGTCCGAGGGCGAGGCGGAACGCGCGCTGCGCCTCGGTGACGAGTTGGGCGTGGCGCCGCGGCTCGCGGTGCGGGTCAATCCGGATATCGAGCTGCGCGGATCGGGGATGAAGATGGGCGGGCGGCCGTCGCCGTTCGGCGTCGATGCGGCGCGCGCCGCGGCGCTGGTGCGGCGGATCGTCGCCGCCGGCGCGGACTGGCGCGGCTTCCATATCTACGCGGGCAGCCAGGCGCTCGACGCGGGCGCGATCATCGAGACGCAGGCGGCGACGCTGGCGCTCGCTGCGCGGCTGGGCGAGGAGGCGGGGGCGGCGCCGCCTCTGGTCAATCTCGGCGGCGGGTTCGGCGTCCCCTATTTCGCGGGCGACGTGCCGCTCGACGTCGAGCGGGTCGGGGCGGCTTTGGCAGAGGCGCTCGACCGGCGCGCCGAGGTGCTACGCAGCGCGCAATTCGCGATCGAACTGGGGCGGTGGCTGGTCGCCGAGGCGGGTGTCTATCTGACGCGGATCGTCGACCGCAAGGAGAGCCAAAGCGAGACCTTCCTCGTCACCGACGGCGGTCTCAACCATCAGCTCGCGGCGAGCGGCAATTTCGGCACGGTGGTGCGGCGCAATTATCCGCTGGCGCTGGCGTCGGAGATCGGCGGCGCGGCGGCGGAAGAGGTTTCGGTGGTCGGGCCGCTCTGCACGCCGCTCGACCGGCTCGGGGATCGTGTCGGCCTGCCGCATGCCGAACCGGGGGACGTGATCGCGGTGTTCCTCGCCGGCGCTTATGGTGCGTCGGCGAGCCCGGCGGGGTTCCTCGGTCATCCGCCGGCGGTGGAGATCGTCGCGGGCTAGGTTTCGCATGACGCAGGTCTGATGAGGGCGTTGCCGGCCTGCTTAACTTACTCGCTCCTAAGATTCGGGAACGATGGCCGATGCAGAGCAACGGCCATCGGCGTGCGAGCGCTAGATGGCCGGAGGTCGAAGCGCTGCTTCGGCATTTTGCTGGCGCCGGAGCGGTACGCTCGCGGGCGCCGCTATAATAGACCGATGCAGCAGCACCGAGCGCTTCGGGTCATATCGGCACACCATCGCGGGTTGCCGGATAGCGGCCGTGCTTCGTCATGTTCGCGCGGGCTGCGCAGCCGCGATGCCCTGACTGGTCTTCTGCAAACGCAGCAGTCCGTGGGGCCGGCGGCTCACGAGCTTCGCGGCCTTCGTTCCTTTAGTGTGGCGCAGACTTCCGCGACTGCGCCCCAATCCCGAGGGGGGAAAATGTATCGTTCCATCGTCCGGCTGACGTCGGTCGTTCTAGTGTCGGCTGCTGTGGCCGCCGCGTCACCCGCATTCGCAAGTGGCGAGCCCGCAAAGGGCTCTGTCGGCATCACCGCCGGCACGCTCGGCATCGGTCCGGAAGCAGGCGTCGCGCTCGGCAACTCCTTTGCGGTGCGTAGCAATGTCACGTTCTTCAACCTGTCGCACGACTTCGACTCGGATGAAATCGGGTATAGCGGCGAGGCGCGGTTCCGCTCGGTCGGACTGATGGTCGACTATCACGTCGGCGGCAGCGGTTTCTTCGTGTCGGCGGGCGCGCGTCTCAACAAGAATCACGCGCATGCCTATGCAACGCCGACGACGCTCACCGAGATCGGCGACGAGGATTATACGCCGACGGAGGTCGGGACGCTGCATGCGCACGCCGATTTCAAGCCGATCGCGCCGACGCTGTCACTCGGCTATTCGGGACATCTGACGAAGGGGCTCAAGCTCGGCATCGAGGCCGGTGCGATGTTCGAGGGGGCGTTACGGGTGAAATCGCTGACCGCGAGCAACAACGGCGTCGATCCCGCCGATCTGGAAGCCGAGCGGCGGAGCCTGGAAGAGGATGTGGCCAAATATAAGGTCTATCCGATCCTGCAATTGACCGCGGGTTATCACTTTTGATGTGGGTGCCTCCTCCCGCGGCGGGGGAGGCATTCGCTCATCCGGCCGGCGACATACTCCCGACGCCCGACCGTTTAACGCAGCTCGATCGTCGCCGTCAGCGTCCGCGGCGGAAGCGTCGCGGCGGTGTCCTGAACCGTCAGCACGGTACCGGACGGCAGCGGACCCAGATGATAGGTGATTTCGATACCGGTGGCGGGGTCGCCGGGGTGGCAGGCGCCGGCGGTCACCGCGGCGCCGCAGAGCGGGCGCTGGGTCGCTTCCGCCGCCGCGACGACGCCGTCGATGCGGAGCAGGCGGGCGCGGCCGATGCCCCTCTCCGTCACGACCACGCTGACCGGGCCGCTGTGGCGGCGGACGGTCTGCTGCTGGCCGGGGACGATCCGTTCCGACTGGGTGGCGGAACTGACCGCGGTGATCTGGAGATCGGTCAGCGGCGGCAGCGACTGTGCCGAAACGGGATCGGCGAAGGTGAACGACGCGGTCAGCAAAAGAAGAGCACGGATCATCGCTTCATGATAACGAAGGCCGGCGGCCTTGGGGAGGGCGTCGGCATGTCGGCGAAATCGTTGACCTAGCGTTCCTAACGCTATCTTCACCTCTCCCGCCCCATGACGTGCCGCACGCGCCCCGCATCGTAATGCGGTCCTGCGTCTGGGGGTCAGGAGAAGATTATGCGTTCCGGTGTTCCCGTCCGTGCCCTGCTCGCCGTCGGTGCCGTGGCGTCGGTGCTCGGCGGCTGTGCGAGCAGCGCCAGCGGACCCGTGCTGCCGCCGGCGACCTATGTCGCGAGCAAGGAGCAGCCGGGCGAGGAATATGTCATCGGCCCGCTCGACCAGCTCAACGTCTTCGTGTGGCGCAATCCGGAATTGTCGGCGAAGGTGCAGGTGCGCCCCGACGGCCGCATCACCACGCCGCTGATCAACGACATGCCCGCGGTCGGCAAGACGCCGTCGGTGCTCGCCGCCGACATGAAGCAGGCGCTGGGCCAATATGTGAAGGACCCGATCGTCTCGGTGATCGTCGAGAATTTCTCGGGCACCTACAGCCAGCAGGTGCGGGTGATCGGCGCGACCGAGAAGCCCGCGTCCATCCCGTATCGCGCCAATATGACATTGCTCGACGCGATGATCGCGGTGGGCGGGCTCAACCAATATGCCGCGGGCAACAAGGCGAAACTGGTGCGCCACGATCGCAAGACCGGGGAGCAGCAGGAATATAAGCTGCAGATCGCCGATCTGCTCAAGAAGGGCGATTCGAGCGCCAACGTCAGCCTGCAACCGGGCGACGTGATCATCATCCCCGAATCGATGTTCTGAGCGTGGGCGTGGGTGTCCTGAACCGGCCCGGCGGGATCGGCGCGCGATGAACGGCCTCTACGACGAGGTGCGGCTGGCGCTGCATGCGATCTGGACGCGGCGCTGGCTCGCGCTCGCGGTGGCGTGGGGGGTGTGCGTCGCCGGCTGGTTCGTGGTCAGCCAGATGCCGAGCCGCTACGAATCGCGCGCGCGCGTCTTCGTGCAGATGCAGTCGATCCTGCCCGCGTCGATGGACGCGCCGGCGCAGACGCAGCAGAAGGACGTCGACACGATCCGCCAGACGCTGATCAGCGCGGTCAACCTCGAGAAGGTGGTGCGCGGCACCGATCTGGCGCAGACGGTGTCGAGCGATCGCGACGTCGCCGATCGCGTCGCCGGCCTCGCCAGCGCGATCAAGGTCGAGAGCCAGCAGGACAATCTGTTCCAGATCACGACGACCGCCGCCAGCCCCAAGCTGGCGCGGGCGATCACGCAGAAATTGATCGACATCTTCGTCGAGCAGAACCTCGGCCGCGACCGCAGCCAGACGACGCAGAGCCTCGATTTCCTCAACAAGCAGCTCGACCAGTTGCAGAAGCAGCTCGCCGACGCGGACGCCAAGCGCGCCGACTTCCAGACGCGCTACCTCGGCTCCCTGCCGGGCACCGGATCGGTCGGCGACCGCATTGGTGCGTCGCGCAGCCAGATGGCGCAGGTCGACGGCGATCTCGCCGCGGCGCAGTCGAGCCTCGCGGCGGTGCAGGGGCAGATGGCGGGGACGCCGGCGTCGATCCCCGGTGCGGGCGGCGTCGCCGCCGGGCCGGCGCGGGCGGCGCTCAACGCGATCCAGGGCCAGCTCGCCGATGCGCGGGCGCGCGGCTATACCGACCAGCATCCCGATGTGGTGGCGCTCAAGCGGCAGCTCGCCGCCGCGCAGGCGGCGGCGCGCGGCGAGCCGGTCGGCGCGGGTGGCGGCGGTACGCCCAATCCCTTGTACCTCTCGCTGCAGTCGATGATGGCGGACAAGCAGTCGGCGGTGGCGGCGCTCAAGATGCGCAAGGCGCAATTGCAGGGCGACCTCGACCAGCTCAACGCCAAATTGTCGGGCGATCCCGAAGTGGCGGCGGAGCAGGGCCAGATCGACCGCGACTATCAGGTGCTCAAGGATCAATACGATCAGTTGCTGACCCAGCGCCAGCAGATCGCGTTGCGCGGCCAGGCGCAGACGCAGACCGACAACGTCAAATTCTCGGTGATCGACCCGCCGACGATGCCGCGCGCGCCGACCGCGCCCAACCGGATGTTGCTGCTGACCGGCGTGTTGATCGCCGGGCTCGCCGCGGGGATCGGTGCGGCATTCGCGCTCGGCCAGTTGCGCGCGACCTTTGCGACCGGGCCGCGGCTGGAGAAAGCGACCGGCATGCCGGTGATCGGCTCGATCGGCGAGGTGGTGACGCGGATGCAGGCGGACCAACGGACCAAACGGCTCAAGCTGTTCCTCGGCGGCACCGCCGGACTGGTCGCGGCCTATGTGCTGCTGCTCGGCGTCGAAGTGCTGCAACGGGGGATGGCGGCATGAACGGGTTGCGACGGGACGACGAGATGACGCCGACGCCGGATCGTGGCGAATCGCTGCTCGAGCGCGCCGCGCGCGTCTATGATTTCGGCACGCACCTGCGTCGCCGGGCGCCGGCGCTCGACCTGCCGGTGCTGGAGGCGGTCGCCGCACCGCCGCCGCCACCGCCGCCGGTCGATGCCTGGACCGCCGCCGATCCCGGCGCAGACCCGACCTTCCTGGCGATCCCGGCCGAATTGCGCGCGCCGGTCGGCCACGAGCTGCCCGACGCCTTCTACGAGACGCCCGAGCTGACCGATATCGCCGGGATTGACCGCGGCATGCTCGCCGAGGCGGGGATGATCGTCCCGGGCGCGCCGGTCGGCCCGCTCGCCGAGGAATTCCGGCTCATCAAGCGGCAGTTGCTCATCACCCGCGAACGCGTCGCGCGGGCCGGGCGCGACGATCCCGCGGCGCGCGACCGGGCGCGTACTGCGCTCGTCTGTTCGGCGCGGCCGGGGGACGGCAAGACCTTCTGTGCGGTCAATCTGGCGCTGTCGATGGCGGCGGAGCGCGACACCGAGGTGCTGCTGGTCGATGCCGATTTCGCCAAGCCCGACGTGCTCGCCCGGCTCGGCCTCGCCGAACAGCCGGGGCTGCTCGACGCGCTCGCCGACAGCCGGATCGACGTCGAGAGCCTGGTGATCCGCACCGATGTCGGCGGGCTGGCGATCCTGCCGGCGGGGACCAAGACCGCGACCGACACCGAGCTGCTCGCCTCGGCGCGGACGCGCGAGGTGCTCGCGCGGCTGCTCGAAGCCAATCCGCGGCGCATCGTGATCTTCGATTCGCCGCCGGCGCTGGCGGCGTCGCCGGCCGCGGTGCTGGCGATGCTGGTCGGGCAGGTGGTGCTGGTGGTGCGTGCCGACCGCACGCCGGAGAACGAGCTACGCGAGGCGGTGCAGCGACTCGACGGCTGCGACGAGATCGCGCTGGTTCTCAATGCCGTGTCCTTCGTCCCCGGCGGCCATCGCTACGGCACCTATTACGGGCAGGAGCCCGGCAAGTGATCCGGATGCTGTCGGTAGGGGTGGCGCTGGCCGCGCTGGCGGTCGCCGGTCAGGCCGAGGCGCAGAGCCGGCGGCTGAATGCCGTGCCCTATATTGAGCTGGGTCAGGTGCTCGACGCCGATCTCAATTCCGGCGACGTGCTGACCTATTCGACGATCGCCGCGGGGATCGACGTCGCGGCGAGCAGCGCGCGGCTCACCGGACAATTGTCCTATCGCTACGAACGGCGGATCGCCTGGGACGATCGGATCGGCGACGACGACATCCATACCGGGCTCGCCCGGGTGTCGGCGCAGGTCGCGCGCGGGCTGACGCTGGAGGCGGGCGGCATCGCGACGCGCAGCCGCTCCGACATCCGCGGCGCGGCGCCGGGCGTGCTGGTCGGCAATGTCGACAACATCAGCCAGGTCTATGCGGTCTACGGCGGTCCGAGCTATGCGACGCAGGCCGGGCCGGTGGCGATCGCGGCAAGCTATCAGGCGGGCTATACCAAGGTCGAGAGCCCGAGCTTCACCGCGGTGCCGGCGGGACAGCCGCGGCTCGATTATTACGACGATTCGTTCGGCCAGGCTGCGGGGGTCAGCGCCAGCGTGCGGCCGGGGCAGGTGCTGCCGGTCGGTCTGACCGCGAGCGGCGGCTGGGAGCGCGAGGATGCCGGGCAGCTCGACGGCCGCTACCAGAGCTGGCGGGTACGCGGCGACGCGCTGCTGCCGGTCTCGCCCTATGTCGCGCTGACCGGCGGGGTCGGGTACGAGCGGGTCGAGACGAGCAACCGCGCGGCGCTGACCGATGCGGCGGGGGCGCCGGTGGTCGATCGCGACGGACGGTTCGTCACCGATCCGGCGGCACCGCGCCAGATCGCCTATCGTACCGACGGCGTCTATTACGATGCCGGCGTGGTGTGGCGGCCCAACCGGCGGCTGTCGGCGGAGGCGCATGTCGGCAAGCGTTACGGCTCGCTGAGCTATACCGGGCTGCTGACCTATCAGGCGTCGGAGCATATCGGCTTCGCCGCCGACGTCTACGACAGCGTCACCACCTTCGGCCGGCAGTTGCGCACCGGGCTCGCCAATCTGCCGACCAGCTTCCTGTCGGCGCGCGACGCCTTCACCCAGCAATATAACGGCTGCATCTTCTCGACCAGCGGATCGACGCCGGGCGGTTGCCTGAACGACGTGTTCCAGTCGATCTCGACCGCGAGCTATCGGGCACGCGGCGTCGACGTGGTGCTGTCGATCACGCGCGGGCGGTCGACCTATGGCGGCGGCGTCGGCTATGCCAACCGCAAGCTGTTCAACCGCGACGACGTGCCGGGCGTGACGCTGTACGGGATCGAGGACCAGAGCGCCTATGCGCAGCTGTTCTTCAACCGCACGCTGACCGCGCTGTCGACGTTCGACGCCAATCTGTTCGTCAATTACTACGAATCGGGGATCGCACGCAGCGCCGGGCTCTGGTCCTATGGCGGTACGGCGAGTTATGGTCACAGTTTCGGGCGGATCACCACCACGGCGAGCGCGGGCGTTTACGCGTTCGATACCGGTGACGTGGATACCGCTTGGTCGGCGCAGGCACTGCTTGCCGCGCGCTACTCGTTCTAAGGGCATCGGCTTATGTACGACGCGCATTTCGGATTATCGGGGCGGCCGTTCCAGCTGACGCCCGACGCGCGCTTCTGGTACGAGACGGCGACGCATCGCAAGGCGATGGCCTATCTCGGTTACGGCCTGGCGCAGGGCGAAGGCTTCGTCGTCGTCACCGGCGACATCGGCGCGGGCAAGACGACGCTCGTCGGCCATCTCACCGCGCAGATCGATCCCGAGGCGCTCAACGTCATCACCATCGTGTCGACCGCGATCCCCGCCGACGACCTGCTGCGCATCGTCGCGACCGGGCTGGGCGTCGACCCGCAGGGCCTCGCCAAGGCGCAATTGCTCACCGCGATCGAGCGCGGACTGCATGCGGTTGCGCGCTCGGGACGGCGGACGCTGCTGATCGTTGACGAGGCGCAGGCGTTGCCGATCGATTCGCTCGAAGAGCTGCGCATGCTGTCCAACTTCCAGGCGGGCGGGCATGCGCTGCTGCAGATCCTGCTGCTCGGCCAGCCGGAATTCCGCGAGCGGCTGCACGGTTCGGAGCGGCTGGAGCAATTGCGCCAGCGGGTGATCGCCATCCACCATCTCGACCCGATGGAGGCGCATGAGGTTGCCGATTACGTCGCACACCGGCTGTCGGTGGTCGGCTGGCAGGGGCGGCCGGATTTCGCCGCGGATGCCTTCGCCGCGCTGTACGAGGGGTCGGGCGGCGTGCCGCGGCGGCTCAACCAGCTCGCGGGACGGGTGATGCTGCACGCCGCGGTCGAGGGGGCGGAGATCATCGATGGTGCGGTCGTGCGGCAGGTGCTCGGCGACCTCCACGGCGATCTGCCGATGCCGGCGAGCGAACCGTCGGCGGCCGCTGCGGCGCCACCGGCGCCGGTCGAGCAGGAAAGCTCGGTGCGGCGCTTCGTGCCGCGCGCCGCGCCTTCGGAGCCGGTCGCGGAGCCGGTGCCGGATCGTGCCGCCGTGGCCGAGGGACTGTCTGCCGCCGCGGAGGCGCGGATCGCGGCATTGGAGGCGCGGATCAACCAGCAGGAGGGCGCGCTCCGGCGCGTGCTGACGCTGCTGGTCGACTGGGTCGAGGCCGATCGTCACGAGGCGGCGGCAGCCTCCGCGGCGATGGCCGCTGGCGCATCCGACATCCGCGACGATCACGTCCCGATCCGTCCTCCGGCGGCGTGGGACCATGCCGCGTAGCGCGGTGCGCAACGGCCTGTCGGTCGACGTCGAGGAATGGTTTCAGGTCGGCGCGTTCGAGCGGGTCATCGACAAGAGCGACTGGGCGACGATCGCCAGCCGCGTCGAGGCGAACACCGGCGCGGTGCTCGACCTGTTCGCGGAGAGCGGGGTCAAGGCGACCTTCTTCACGCTCGGCTGGGTGGCGGCGCGGCAGCCGCGGCTGATCCGGCGGATCGCCGAGGCGGGCCATGAGATCGCCAGCCACGGCTGGGACCACCAGCGCGTGTTCACGATGGATGCGGCGGCGTTCCGCGCCGATCTCGCGCGGGCGCGAGCCGCGCTGGAGGATGCCGGCGGGCAGGCGGTGACGGGCTATCGCGCGCCGAGCTTCTCGATCGACACGCGCAATCTGTGGGCGTTCAATGAGCTCGCCGAGGCGGGCTATGCCTATTCGTCGAGCGTCGCACCGGTGGCGCACGACCATTATGGCTGGCGCGATGCGCCGCGTTATGCGTTCCGGCCGCTCAAGGATTCGCCGTTCGTCGAATTGCCGGTGACGGTGGCGCGGCTCGGCGGGCGGCATCTGGCAACGGGGGGCGGGTTCTTCCGGCTGCTGCCGTCGGCGCTGACCGATTTCGCGGTGCGGCAGGTCAATCGCGAAGGCCATGCCGGCATCTTCTATTTCCACCCCTGGGAGGTCGATGCCGACCAGCCGCGGGTGCGGCAGGCGCCGCTGCGATCGAAGGTGCGGCATTATTCGCGACTGGGGGCGATGGCGGGCAAGCTGCGCGGGCTGATCGCGCGGCACGATTGGGGTCGGGTCGATGCGGTCGTGGCGCGCGAGGCGGCGCTGCTGTCGTGACCGTGATCGGCGTGCGCGAGGCCGATCTGCGCGATATGAACGACAGCGCGGCGATCGACGGCTTCGTTGCACGTACCGCCGGGGCGACACCGTTCCACCTTACCGCATGGAGCCGGGCGGCTGAGCGCGGCTGCGGCCAGCGCGCGCGCTATCTCGTCGCCGAGCGGGGCGGGGCGATCGTCGGCGCGCTGCCGCTGACCGCGATGCGCTCGCCGCTGTTCGGCAAGGCACTGGTGTCGACCGGCTTCGGAGTGGATGGCGGGGTGCTCGGCGAGGGCGTCGATGCGCTGGGTGAGGCGGCCTGGGCGCTGGCGCGGCGGATCGGCTGTCCGGGCGTCGAGTTGCGTGGCGGACCGGCGCCGGCGGGATGGGAGACGGACGACACGTCCTACCTCGGCTTCGTGCGCGATCTGGCGGCGGACGACGATGCCGAGCTGCTCGCCGTGCCGCGTAAGCAGCGTGCCGAGGTGCGGCGGGCGCTCGGCTTCGATCTGACGGTGGAGACGGGAGGGGCGGCGCTGCTCGGCGATCACTATCGCGTCTATGCCGAATCGGTGCGCAATCTCGGCACGCCGGTGTTTCCGGCAAAGCTTTTCCGCTGCGTCGCCGAGGCGATGGACGCCGACGTGCTGACCGTGTGCCATGAGGGGCGGGCGGTGGCGAGCGTGCTCAGCCTGTATTTCCAGGGAACGGTGTTTCCCTATTGGGGTGGCGGCACCGCGGCGGCGCGGGGCCTGCGCGCCAACGACCGGATGTATTTCGCGCTGATGGGCCATGCGCGGGCGCGTTGCTGTACGCGGTTCGACTTCGGGCGATCGAAGACCGGGACGGGGGCGGCGGCGTTCAAGAAGAATTGGGGCTTCGCCGGCGTGCCGCGGCTCTATGCCAAGCGCAGCGAGGGGGGGAGCCGCGAGGTCAATCCGCTCAACCCGAAATATGCGCTGATGGTGCGGACGTGGCAGCGGTTGCCGTTGCCGGTCGCCAATGCGCTGGGGCCGTGGATTTCGCGCGGGCTGGGGTGATGGAGCTCCTCTTCCTCGCCCATCGCGCGCCCTTCCCGCCCGATCGGGGCGACAAGATCCGCAGCTATCACGTGTTGCGCTATCTGATGGCGCGGGCGCGGGTGCATCTGGTCGCGTTCGGAGAGGGCGAGGCGGATTTCGACGTGCCGGCCGCCCTCGACGGGCTGGCGAGCGTGACGATCGTGCGGCGGCGCAAGCCGCAGGCGGTGGCGGCGGTGGCGGCGCTGGCGCGCGGCTTGCCGGTGTCGTTGACCGCCTTCGGGTCGGGCGACATGCGGCGGGCGGTTGCGGCGGCAAGGGCCGATGCGGTCTACTGTTTCTCGGGACAGATGGCGCAATATCTGCCCGCCGACGTGCCGGCGGTGATGGACTTCGTCGATATGGATTCGGCGAAGTTCGCCGGCTTCGCCGAGGCGGGATCGGCACCGATGCGGTGGATGATGCGGCGCGAGGCGCGGCTGCTGGGGGCGTTCGAACGGCGGGTGGCCGCGGAAGTTTCGGCGAGCCTGTTCGTCAGCGAGGCGGAAGCGGCGTTGTTTCGCTCCGGCGGCGCGACCGGGCGGATCGTGGCGGTGGAGAACGGGATCGACGCCGCGGCGTTCGATCCGGGCGTGGTGGCAGGGGATGCCCGTTTCATCCACGCCGTCACCCCGGACTCGTTCCGGGGTCCACCCCTCCCCGGGAAAACGGTCGCGACTCATACGCCGCTCTCCTCGCCACGGAGTGGACCCCGGAACGAGTCCGGGGTGACGGGGGAATTGGGGGG
>NZ_SCMZ01000073.1:0-13231 GCF_005503285.1 Sphingomonas sp. 2SG | reverse complement strand
GTGCCGATGGTCCACCGCCGGGCGGCGGCGGGCGCGGCTTCGGTGGCGGTGGTGGTCGCGGCTTCGGCGGCGGCGGTCGCGGCGGTCAGGGCGGCGGGCGTATCCAGTTCGCGCTATACCATACGTGGCATCTCACCGAGCGCGTCACCGTCGCGAACGGCGGGCCGCTGCTCGACCTGCTCAACGGCGATGCGACCGGATCGAGCGGTGGCCAGCCGCGGCACGAGTTCGAGGCGCAGGCCGGCTATTCGAACAACGGCATCGGCGTGCGCCTGTCCGCCGATTACGCGACCGGTACCCGCGTCAACGGCGGGACGTCGGCCAATCCGCAGACGCTGCGCTTCTCCGGCCTCGCGACCGCCAATCTGCGGCTGTTCGCGGACCTCGGCCAGCAACTCAAGCTGGTCAAGGCGCATCCCTGGGTGCGCGGCGCGCGCGTGACGCTGTCGGTCGACAACATCCTCAACACGCGCCAGACCGTTCGCGATGCGGCGGGCGTGACGCCGATCAGCTACCAGCCCGATTACCTCGACCCGCTCGGCCGCACGGTGCGGCTGAGCCTGCGCAAGCTGTTCTTCTGAGGACCTAAAGCCCCAGTCGTCGCGCCAGCCACGTCGCCGCCTGCTCAGGGGTGCGCTTGCCGGCGTCGCGATCGACCTGATAATTCGCCTCGCGCATCGCGGCGACCGGGATACGCCCGACCAGCGGCGCCAGCGCGGCGGTGAAGGCGGCGTCCCCCGCGCGTGCCGGTGCAACGAGCAGCAGGGCATCGTAACTCGGGATCGCGTGTTTCGGGTCGGTCAGCACCGTCAGCCGGTCGGCCGCGATGCGGCCGTCGGAGGAGAAAGCGGAGATCACGTCCGCCTCGCCGCTCGCCAGCGCGCGATACATGAAGGTCGGCGCATAGGGCGTCGCCGCCGCGAAGCGCAGCGGATAGACGTGGCGTACCGCCGCCCATTCGGGACGTTCGAGGAATTCGAGGTCGCTGCCGAAGCGCAAGGCGGGCGCCGCACCGACGAGGTCGGACAGGCTGGCGATGCCGCGGCGGCGAGCGTCGTCGCCACGCATCGCGAAGGCATAGGCATTTTCGAAGCCAAGCGATCCGACCAACCGCACACCGCTGCTCGCCTGCGTCCAGCGGCCGATCGCGGCGGCCATCGCCTTCGGGTCGGGGACGTCGCTGCGCCGCATCGCGCCGGTCCATAGCGTGCCGGCATAATCCACGTAGACGTCGATATCGCCGCTGGTCAGCGCGCCATAGATCACCGCCGAGCCGAGGCCGTCGCGATAGCGGACGGTATAGCCGGCGCGGGTCAGCCGGTCGCCGATCAGCCGGGCAAGGATATATTGTTCGGAAAAATTCTTCGCGCCGACCGTCACGACCTTGTCGCCGCCGCGCTGCCAGAGCGGCGCGGTCGCGGCGAGCAGGCCGGCCACCAGTACGAGCGTCGCGCCGAGCCACACGGCGCGGCGGCGATGCGCGATGCCGCGCTTGATCAGGCCGATCAGCGCGTCGACGGCAAGCGCCAGCCCCGCCGCGGCGAAACAGCCGGCAAGCACCAGCGCCCAATTCTGCGTCTGCAGACCGGCGAAGATCATGTCGCCAAGGCTCGGCTGGCCGACGGTGGTCGACAGCGTCGCCGCGCCGATCGTCCACACCGCGGCGGTGCGGATGCCGGCGATCAGCACCGGCGCGACCAAAGGCGCCTCGACCAGCCGCAGCGTCTGCGCGGGCGTCATGCCGACCGCTTTGGCCGCCTGTCGCACGGCCGGATCGATTCCGGTCAGCCCAGCGACGCCGTTGCGGATGATCGGTAGCAGCGCATAGAGCGTCAGCGCGATCAGCGACGGCAGGAAGCCCAATGCCGGGATGCCGCCGCCGACCAGCGCCGACAGCCAGAGCAGCAGCGGGTAGAAGAGCGCGAGCAGCGCGAGGCTGGGGACGGTCTGGACGAGGCTGGCGAAGCCGAGGATGACGCGGCCGGTGCGCGGCCGGCGCGCGGCGACGATGGCGAGCGGCAGGCTGATCGCGATGCCGAGCAGCAGCGCCGCCGCCGACAGCAGCACATGTTGCGCGAGCAGCGGCGGCACCCGGCCGAGCGCATCGAGGAAGGCGCTCACGCTGCTTGCTCCCGCGCGATCCCGCGCAGCCGTTCGGCCTGATCGCGCGGCACCGCGACCAGCGCCTGCGCCGCTTCGCCGCCATCGCCATGGAGCAGGTCGGCGGGCGTCGCATCGGCGACGATCCGCCCCGCCTGCATCACCAGCACGCGGTCGGCGAGCAGCAGCGCCTCGGCCATGTCGTGCGTGACGAGGATCGTGGTGAGACCTAGCCGGTCGTGCAGCGCGCGAATCTCGCTGCCAAGCGCGTCGCGCGTCACCGGATCGAGTGCGCCGAACGCCTCGTCGAGCAGCAGCAGCTTGGCACCGGGCGCGAGCGCGCGGGCGATGCCGACGCGCTGACGCTGGCCGCCCGACAGCGCCTCGGGCAGCCGGTCTGCGATGGCGCGCGGCAGCGCGACGAGATCGAGCAGCGCGTCGACGTCGGTGGCGGGGAGGCCGGCGATGCGCGGGCCGATGCCGATATTTTCGGCGACGGTCATATGCGGGAACAGGCCGATGCCCTGAAAGACATAGCCGATCCGCCGCCGCAGCGCCGGGGCGGGACCGGCGGCGACATCCTCGCCGTCGAGCAGCACGCGGCCCTCGCTCGGCTCGATCAACCGGTTGATCGTCTGGAGCAGCGTCGACTTGCCCGATCCCGATGCGCCGACCAGCGCGACGAAACTGCCCACGGCGATCGTCAGCGAGACGCCATCGACCGCCCGCGTCTCGCCATAGCGTTTGCTGACGGCGTCGAAACGGAGCGATTCTGCTGGCATCGTCCGGAACGATGCGGGATGCCCGCTACAAAGTCCAATGAATGGACGGCAGGAGAGGCTTATGAGCGAGGTACGCGCGATCTTCATCACCGGCGGCGGATCGGGCATCGGCCGCGCCGTCGCGCGGTTGTTCGCGAGCCGCGGCTGGCGGGTCGGCATCGCCGACGTCAACACCGCCGGGCTCGACGAAACCGCGGCGCAGATCGCCGGCGGCATGGTCGAACGCTATGTCATGGACGTGCGCGACCGCGACGCCTGGACCGCGAGCCTCGACGCCTTCACCCGGGCGAGCGGCGGACGGCTCGACGTTCTGTTCAACAATGCCGGGATCGGCACCGGCGGGCCGCTCGCCGAGGCGCGGTTCGAGGAGATCGACCGGACGATCGCGATCAACTTCACCGGCGTGGTGAACGGCGCGCGGATCGGCCATGCCTATCTGGCAAAGACGCCGGGATCGGTGCTGCTCAACACTTCCTCGGCGTCGGGCATCTATGGTTCGTCGGGACTCGCCACCTATTCGGCGACCAAGTTCGCGGTCCGGGGGCTCAGCGAGGCGCTGGACGGCGAATGGCATCGCGAGGGGATCAAGGTGCGCTGCCTGCTGCCGAGCTTCATCGAGACGCCGCTGCTCGATGGCGTCGCCGGCGGCACCAACCGGACGATCCGCGAATCGGTGACCGGCGCGGGGCTCGAACTGACCCCGGTCGACGCGGTGGCGGAAGCGGCGTGGAAGGCGGTGCATGGCGACGCGGTCCACACCTATGTCGGCAAGACCGCCGAACGGCTGCGCTTCGCCGCACGCTGGTTCCCCGGCGCGCTGCGCAAGCGGATGCGGCGGTCGCTGCGCTGACGGCCGCTTATTCGTCGACGATCGCGTCGATCGCCTCGGCCATCTCGATGTCGCGGCCCGACAGGCCGGCGGCATCGTGCGTGGTCAGCAGGATTTCGACGCGATTGTAGACGTTGCGCCATTCGGGGTGATGGTTGGCCTTTTCCGCCATCAACGCGACCTGCGTCATGAAGCCGAACGCCTCGACGAAATCGGCGAAGACGAGACTGCGGGTGATCGCGTCGCGCGCCTCGTCATAATCCCATTCCGGCAGGCCATCGAGCGCATCGGCACGTTCGGCTTCGCTAAGGGCCTCGATCATCGGCGGTCTTCCTTGCTGGACGGGAAAGGGACGCGGTATGGCGACAGGCATGAACGGGCAAGATGCTAATGGACCGGCACCCGATGCCGATGCGATCGAGCGGATCGCCCGCGACACGATCGCGCGGCTGCCCGCGGCATTCGCCACGCACCTCGGCGACGTCGTGCTGCTGGTCGAGGAGGAAGCGGACGCCGAGACGCTCGCCGCCTTGGGGATCGAGCATCCGCTCGACCTGACCGGCCTCTATCACGGCCGGCCGCTGGGTGAGAAATCGTCGATGGAATCGGGCGCGCTGCCCGACCGTATCCATCTGTACCGGCAGGCGATCCTCGTCGAATGGGTGGAGACGGGGGTGCGGCTCGACGATCTCGTCCGCCACGTCACCATCCATGAGATCGGCCATCATTTCGGCCTGTCCGACGACGATATGCATGCGCTGGAAGACGCGGTGGTCGATTGACCGGGCTAGCACTGGCGGATGTCGCCTGCATGCGTGGCGGCCGGCTGCTGTTTGCGGGCGTGAGTGTCGCGCTCGGCGCGGGCGACGCGGCGCTGGTCAGCGGCCCCAATGGCGTCGGCAAGTCGAGCCTGATCCGCATCGCCGCCGGACTGCTGCGCCCCGCCGCAGGCGCGGTGACGCGCGACGGCGCGGTGGCGCTACTCGGCGAGGCGCATGCGCTCGATCCCGAATTGCCGCTGGCGCGGGCATTGGGCTTCTGGGTCGGCGGGCGAACCGAGGCGGCGATGGCGGCGGTTGGGCTGGCGCATCTCGCCGCGGTGCCGGTGCGGGTGCTGTCGACCGGGCAGCGCCGCCGCGCCGGACTGGCGCGCGTCGTGGGTGCGGACGCGCCGATCTGGTTGCTCGACGAGCCGGCCAACGGCCTCGACGCCGACGGGGTGACGCAGATCGAGACGCTGATCGCCGCGCATCGCGCCGCCGGCGGGATCGCGATCGTCGCAACGCATCAGCCGGTTGCCTTGCCCGGCGCGGTTCGCGTGACGCTGCACTGATGCGGATCGGCGGCATCGTCTGGCGCGATCTGCGCCGCGCCTGGGCGGGTGGGGGCGCCTTGTGGCCGGTCGCCTTCTTCCTCCTCACCGCGATCCTCTTTCCGTTCGCCGTCGGCCCCGACACGGCGTTGCTGGCGCGGATCGGTGGCGGGGTGATATGGGCCGCCGCGCTGCTCGCCGCGCTGCTGCCGGTCGAGCGGCTGGTGGCACCCGACGTCGAGGCGGGGGTCATCGATCAATATGCGGTGCGCGAGGTCCCGCTGGCGCTGGTCGCCTTCGCCAAGATCGTCGCGCACTGGCTCGGCTTCGCGCCGCCGCTGATGCTGGCGGCGGTGGTCGCGGCGGGGCTGTTCGATCTGTCGGCGGCGACGCTGGTGCGTGTCGAGCTCGGATTGCTGATCGGCACGCCGGGGCTGGCGGCGCTCGGCGTCGCCACCGCGGCGCTGGTCGCGGGCCTGCGCGGCAGTGGCGCGGTGGCGGGGCTGGTGATGCTGCCGCTGGCGATCCCGCTGCTCATCTTCGGCGCGGGATCGCTCGATGGCGAGGCAGGGGCGGGGGCGGTGAAGCTGCTCGCCGCGGTCAGCCTGCTGCTGACCGCCGGCGCGCCGTGGATCGCCGCAGCGGCGATCCGGAGCGGCATGGATTAATAACGGTTACGACTTCGATCCGTGATCCGAAGCATAGACCATCGCCGCGGCGGTGCCGGTCGCCGGTTTCAAATGAAACCATTCGGGACGATCGATCGCGGTAAGAAACGCGAGCACGGTTAGGCCGAACATCAGCAGCGCCAGCCGGCCCCACAGCGGATTCGGCTCGGCATCGTCATGCGTCGTTTTGGCGAGATCGTCATTGGGTCGCATCATCATGCCTCCATGTGCTGATCTACCGATATAGGCAGAAAAGCCTTCTGATCGACGAGCGTTCCGTAACGTTTGTTTGCTGCGCTGCACCAACCGCCGCGTCAGCGGCTCCACCGGGCCCAGATCGCGGTCGGCAGCGTCAGGCCGCGTGCCTCCTCGCGCACGCCGAGTTCGCCCGCCTCGACCTTGCCGGGCAGGTCGCTGAAGAGCTGGCGGACCAGCTCACCGATCGCCAGCGCCGACATGCGCACCGCATAGACGGTGAGGAACAGGAAGCGGCTGTCGGCGTCGATCAGCTTGCGGCAGTCGGCGATCAGCCGCGGCAGATCCTCCTCCAGCCGCCATAATTCGCCCTCCGGCCCGCGGCCGTATTTGGGCGGGTCGAGCAGAATGCCGTCGTAGCGGCGCTTGCGACGCACCTCGCGCGCGACGAACTTGACCGCATCGTCGACGATCCAGCGGATCGGCGCCTCGGTCATGCCGGACAGGACGGCATTGCCCCGCGCCGCCTCGACCGATTTCTTCGAGGCGTCGACATGGACCATCTTCGCGCCCGCGGTCGCCATCGCCAGCGTGCCGACGCCGGTATAACCGAACAGGTTGAGGCATTCAGGCTGGTCGAGATCGGCGACCTGCTCGCGCATCCAGCTCCACACCGGCGCCATGTCGGAGAAGAAGCCGAGGTGGCGGAACGGCGTCGGCTGCGCGGTGAAGCGCACCTCGTTCCATTTGAGCGGCCAGCCCTCGCGCGGCACCGGCTCGGCGAAGACCCAGCGGCCGCCGCCATCCTCGTCGCTCGCCGGCACGAACTCGCCCTGCGCGCGCCAGTTTTCGGTGGCGGGCGCCCACATCGCCTGCGGCTCGGGGCGGATGAAGCGGTAGCGGCCGTAGCGTTCGAGCTTGCGGCCGTTGCCCGAATCGACGAGGCCGTAATCCGCCCAGGGCTCGCCGATCAGCGTGTCGAGCTTCATGGCTTCGGCACCGCGCGCTCGGCGACATAAGCGGTGACCGCGTCGAACGTGCCGGGCAGGCTAGCGTAGCGCTCCTCACGCTCGAACAGGTCGCCGATCCGGCCGGGCAGGGTCGGGCGCTGGCCGGTGGCGCGCTCGACCGCGTCGCGGAACTTGGCGGGATGCGCGGTGGCGAGCGTCACCACCGGCACGTCGCTGGGGTGGCGGCGCGCGGCGGCGAGCGCGATCGCGGTATGCGGATCGATCACCTGCCCGGCATGTTCGTGCGCCCAGCGCATCGCGAGCGTCATGTCGTCGAGGTCGACGCGGTCGCTGGCGAACAGCGCCGCGCCGGTATGCTGTGCGTTGGTGAGGCGCATCGCGCCCGACGATTCGAAGCCCTGCATCTGGGCGCTGAGCGCGGCGCCGTCGCGGGCGCCGAGATCGAACAACAGCCGCTCGAAATTCGAGCTGACCTGGATGTCCATCGACGGTGTCGGCGTCTGCTGAACGGTTCCCTTGCTGTAATCGCCCGCCGAGATCGCGCGGTGGAGGATATCGTTGACGTTGGTCGCGACGATCAGCTTGGCGACCGGCAGGCCCATCTGCGCGGCGACATAGCCGGCGAAGACGTCGCCGAAATTGCCGGTCGGCACCGAAAAGGCGACGCTGCGCTCGGGCGCGCCGAGGCGGACCGCGGCGTAGAAATAATAGACCACCTGCGCCATCAGCCGCGCCCAGTTGATCGAATTGACCGCGGACAGCGCGAACGTCCCCGAGAAGCCGGGATCGTTGAACATCTGCTTCACCAGCGCCTGCGCGGTGTCGAAGTCGCCGTCGATCGCGATATTGTGGACGTTGGGGGCGAGCACCGTCGTCATCTGGCGGCGCTGCACGTCCGACACCCGGCCGGCGGGATGGAGCATGAACACGTCGACCCCGGCGCGGCCGGCGAGCGCGTCGATCGCCGCCGAACCGGTATCGCCGCTGGTCGCGCCGACGACGGTGAGATGCCGGTCGCTGCCGGTCAGGAACCGCTCGAACAGCAGGCCGAGCAATTGCAGCGCGACGTCCTTGAACGCCAGCGTCGGGCCGTGGAACAGCTCGAGCAGCCATTGATCGTGGTCGAGCTGGACCAGCGGCGTCACCGCGGCATGGCTGAACCGGCCATAGGCGCGGGT
Source organism: Sphingomonas sp. 2SG (assembly GCF_005503285.1). NCBI lineage: Bacteria > Pseudomonadati > Pseudomonadota > Alphaproteobacteria > Sphingomonadales > Sphingomonadaceae > Sphingomonas > Sphingomonas sp. 2SG. The sequence goes on along the minus strand of NZ_SCMZ01000073.1, from coordinate 5,196 downwards.
GCAGAGGTCCTTCAGCTCGTCGGGCGTGAGCGCGTCGCCGACGAAGGGCGTCATCACCGCGACCGCGGTATCGACATAGGAGAGGTTGGCGAGGCCGGCGATCTGCTCGCGGGACAGGCTCGGCCAGCGCTCGGGCAGATAGAGGCCGCCGTCGGAGGCCAGCCCGGCGAGGGTGACGTCGCGGAAATCGAGCGCGGGCGCGGCGCCGCGGGTGCTGACATAACGCATCGCGGCTGGGTAGCGGGCCGATGCGCGAGGGGCAACGCCGGGTTTGCTTGGGGGCGATGGGTTTGGGGCTATCGGAAGGCGCCCTCGGTTTTCCTCCGCCAGGGCAGTGCCGGATCGAACAGTTCCCGGCTGTTCGAGGTCATGCCGGTTACAATCCAACCTTGCACTCCCGCTGCACGGGAGAGGATTAGGGTATGTTTCGCCGCCGCAAAGCCAGCACGTAGATCACCGCAGCGATCGCGGCGAAGAAGAACCATTGCACCGCATAGGACAAATGGTTGTTCGGGACGGAGGACAGGTCCGGCTTGCCGTTCGCGGCAAGGCCGAGCGGCGGCGCGTCGGCGACGAGCAGCAGCCGCTGCGGGCTATGGTCGAACAGCGACCCGATCAGCGAGCGGCCGTCGGGGGCGTGGCTGATATAGCCGCTCACCGCGCCGCCGGACCAGCGCGGCTTGAACATCGGGTCGGGTGTCGTGCCGAGCTGGACGACCAGTCCGTCGCCGCAATCGGCGATCAGGCGAAAACCCGCCGCCCCCGCGCCGGCGAGCCGTTGCCCGAGCGGGCGGGCGCATGTCGCGGTCGTGCGACGGAAGAGAAGCCGGTCGTCGGGCGTCGCCGGAAAGGCGATCGGCGGCTTCGCCGGATTGGCGGCAAGCTGCGCGAGATACGCCTCTTTCTTCGGCGCACGATCGAGCAATTGCCACAGGCCCAGCGCGATCATCGCCGCCACCGCAGTCACGACGACGAGGGTCGGGATCAGCGGCACGCGCCTCATGGTCGCGGGTCGATGCGCCCTTCGCGCGCGGCGTTGCGGAATTCGGCGGACATCAGCGCGCCCTTGGCGAGGCGCAGCGACCAGATCACGCCGGCGAGCGTCACTGGGATCCAGATCAGCATATGCAGCCACAGCGGCGGGTGCAGCGTCAGTTCGAGCATGATCGCGCCGATCACCACGATCGTGCCGAGGATCAGCGTCAGGAAGGCGGCCGGCCCGTCGCCGACGTTGAATTGCGTGAAGTCGAGCCCGCACGCCGAACAGCGGTCGGCGAATTTGATCATCTTGGCAAAAAGCGTGGGCTTGCCGCAGCGCGGGCAGAGACCGCGCAGGCCCGCCTGGACGACCGAGGGCATACCCTCGGTCGGCGGCAGGGGCGTCGGATCAGTCATAGGCGACGCCCCTCATGCGATCAGCCGCCGTGGACCGGCGCGCCCCAGCCACCCCAGACGTAGATGGTGACGAACAGGAACAGCCACACCACGTCGACGAAATGCCAATACCAGGCCGCCGCCTCGAAACCGAAATGCTGGCGCGGCGTGAAGTCGCCCTTGTAGGCGCGGATGAGGCAGACGGCGAGGAAGATCGTGCCGATCAGCACGTGGAAGCCATGGAAACCGGTCGCCATGAAGAAGGCGGCGCCATAGTTCAGCCCCTTGAAGGGGAAGGGCGCGTGCATGTACTCATACGCCTGGATCGAGCTGAACAGCACGCCGAGCGCGACCGTCAGCCACAACCCCTTGAGCACGCCGTCGCGGTCGCCGACGCCGAGCATCCCCCACAGGCCGGTCTTCTCACCGCCGCGCTGGTTGTGGATCAGCGCGTGATGCGCCCAGGTGACGGTGGTGCCGCTGGTGAGCAGGATCAGCGTGTTGAGCAACGGCAGTTCGAAGGCGTTGATGACCTCCAGCCCCTTGGGCGGCCATTGCGCGGCGATCGCCGCGGCCCCTTCGGCGGCGCGCTCGACCTGGCCGTCGACGAAGCTCATCGCGGTCGGGAACAGCGCGAAGTCGAAGAAGGCCCAGAACCAGCCGACGAAGAACATGACCTCGGAGGCGATGAACAGGATCATGCCGTAGCGAAAATGGAGCTGGACGACCGGAGTATGGTCGCCGTGATGCGCCTCGCGCACCACCTCGGCCCACCAGCTGTACATGGTGAACAGCACGCTCGCGAGACCGGCGAGGAAGATCCAGCCGCCGCCATTGGCCTTGTCGGCGGCGAGGTGGCCGCCGTGCATCCACATGATCGCGCCCGACGCCATCACCAGCGCCGACAGCGATCCGAACAGGGGCCAGATGCTGGGGGGCAGGATATGGTAATCGTGGTTCTTGGCGCCGGCCATGGTCGTTTCCCTGTTCTCTAATCCTCTTGGGTCAACGCTTAGCCCGCGGATTTCGCGGAATCCACCGGGTAAAACGTATAGGAGAGCGTGATCGTCTCGACGTCGCGCGCATCGGGGTCGTCCATGATCTTCGGGTCGACGAAGAAGATCACCGGCATGCGCTGCGTCTCGCCGGGCTGGAGCGTCTGCTGGGTGAAGCAGAAACACTGGATCTTGGTGAAATATTTGCCCGCCTGGCTGGGGGTGACGTTGAACGTCGCGGTGCCGGTGATCGGCTTGCTGTCGGTGTTGGTCGCGGTGAAGAACGCCATGTCGCGCGCGCCGATCTTGACCGTCTCCGACCCCGCCTCGGGACGGAAGCGCCATTTCATTCCCGGCGCGACATTGCTGTCGAAATCGATGCGGATCAACTTGTTGACCGCGCCGGGCGCCTCCAGCCCGCGCTGCGTCGTGCCGTTAAGGCCGGTGACCTGACAGAACAAGCGGTAGAGCGGGATGCTCGCCCAGGCGACGCCGGTCATGAAGCAGATGCCGAGCACCGCGAACATCGCGGTGCGCAACTGACGCTTCGTCGCGGCGCTATCGGCCTGCGCCGGCGCGCTCATATCATCCCCTGGCGGATCTTGGTGATGGCGATCGCGAAGATCAGGATGACGAAGGCGCCGAGCAGCAGCGCCATCACCCGCGCGCGAGACCGCTGGCGCTGGCGGATCAGATCCTGTTCGTCGGGGGTCATGCGAACACCCAGCGGTCGACGACGAGCGCGCCGAACACGACGAAGAGGTAGAGGATCGAATAGCTGAACAAACGCTTCTCCGGCTTCATCATATCGTCGGGGCGGGTGGTGCGGGTCGCGACGACGAGCGCGAGCGCGGCGAAGATCGCGGTGGTGACGGTGGCGACGCCGCCATAGAGCGGCCCCGTCAGGCCGAGTGGCCAGGGCAGGACCGCGACCAGCGCCATCGGGATGGTGTAGAGGCCGATCTGGCGCCGCGTCACCCGCTCGCCGGCCACAACGGGCAGCATCGGCACGCCGGCATTGGCGTAATCGGTCTTCACGAACAGCGCGAGCGCCCAGAAATGCGGCGGCGTCCACAGGAAGACGAGGCCGAACAGCAGCAGCGGCAGCAGCGCCACCTCGCCCGTCGCCGCCGCCCAGCCGATCAGCGGCGGAAAGGCGCCGGCGGCGCCGCCGATGACGATATTCTGCGGCGTACGGCGCTTCAGCCACACGGTGTAGATGAGGACGTAAAACAGGATCGAGACGGTCAGGATCGCCGCCGCGGCGAAATTCACCGCGAAATACATCAGAATGACCGAGAAGGCGGCAAGCCCGACGCCGAAGTGCAGCGCCGATTCGCGGTCCATCCGGCCATCGGGCAGCGGGCGTTTCTGCGTCCGCCGCATCTTGGCGTCGATATCCGCCTCATACCATTGGTTGAGTGCGCCCGCGGCGCCCGCACCGAGCGCGATGCAGAGGATGGCGGTGAAGCCGAGCACCGGGTGGATGCCGACCGGCGCCGCGAGCATCCCGCACAGGCCGGTGAAGACGACGAGCGTCATCACCCGCGGCTTGGTCAGCGCAAGGAAGTCGCGCCAGTCGGCGGGGGGCAGCAGGGGCGTCGCGACCGTCATCATCGACCGGCTATACGCGCGGCGGGGGGCTTGGGGAAGCGGCGCGGGGGCCGGATCACGATCGTCCTGATCCATGTCAAGCGACTCGAAGGCGCAAGGAACGAACGATCGATCAAGCGGTTGGCCAGCCCACTAGGAGATTCGAATGGCTACCCGCATCGTTGACGCCGACCTACGCGCGTCACAATTCCTTACCGACAGCTTCCAGCGCGGGCTGGCCCATTGGAACCGGGAGCGGCTGGAACCGACGTTCCCCACCGCCGACTGGCAGCGCGTGCTCGACCGCGACGTCCGCATGCAGCGGCTCGAGGGGGGCTTCATCGAGGAATTGCGCGAAGAGGTGGCCGCGGAAGCCGCCGCCGCGCCGACCGATGTCGAGGGCTTCATCGCCTGGTTCGAAGAACTGAAGCAGAGCGGGCCGGGCCAGCACGATCCGCTGTTCCCGTGGCTTGCCGAAGCGGCTGACCTCGACCAGCTGCGTTGGTTCTTCGAGCAGGAGGCTGCGGGCGAGGCGGGGTTCGACGATCTCGTCGCGATGACGCAGGTCAAGCTGCCGACCTATCCCAAGCTGGAACTCGCACGCAATTATTGGGACGAGATGGGCCGTGGCAATGCCAAGGGCATGCACGGGCCGATGCTCGACGCCTTGGTCGAAACGCTGGCAGTGAATCCGGTGATCGAGAATACGCTGTGGCAGAGCCTGTGCCTCGCCAATGCGATGACCGCGATGGCGACGAGCCGCCGCTATGCGTGGCATTCGGTCGGCGCACTCGGCGTGATCGAGCTGACCGCGCCCGATCGTTCGGCGGCGACGGCCAAGGGGCTGCGCCGGCATGGCTTCTCCGACAAGGAGCGGCGCTATTTCGACCTGCATGCGGTGCTCGACATCAAGCATAGCGAGGATTGGAACCGCGAGGCGATCCGGCCGGCAGTGGAGGAAGACCCGCGTCGTGCGACCGCGATGGCCGAGGGCGCGCTGATTCGGCTGCGCTGTGGCGAACGCTGTTTCGAGGCGTATCGCGGCGTGTTGATGGGCTGACCCCAAGTCCTCCCCCGCAAGGGGGAGGTGGCGCGCCAAAGGCGTGACGGAGGGGGAGGAAAGGGCGGGAGCTTCGATATCAGGCTCCCACCCTGTCCTCCCCCTCCACCATTCGGCTGACGCCGAACGGTCCCCCTCCCCCTGGCGGGGGAGGGGGACCGTTCGGCGTCAGCC
>NZ_SCMZ01000072.1:0-13548 GCF_005503285.1 Sphingomonas sp. 2SG | reverse complement strand
GTTTCCTATGGGATCACGGCGCATAGCAAAAAATAGGGGCAGCGTTAGGCAGATGGATAACCGCACCAACACGATCGCCGGGTGGACGCTGGCAGCCTGCGGGATTGCGCTCGGTCTGTCGATCGTCGGCGGCATGGCCTTCCACAGCGAACGCCCCGAAAAGCCCGGCTATGCCATCGAAGGCGTCGAGGCCGAGGGCGGGGCGGGCGGTGCTGCCGCCGAAGTGCCGATCGCCACGCTGCTGCCGACCGCCGACGTCGCCAAGGGTGCGGAAGTGTTCAAGAAGTGCGCGGCCTGTCACACCGTGACGCAGGGCGGCGCCAATGGCATCGGCCCGAACCTGTACGGTACGCTCGGCGAGGGCATCGGTCAGGGCAAGGGTGGCTTCGCCTTCTCCGACGCGCTGAAGGGCGTCGGCGGCAACTGGGACTTCGACAAGATGAACGCGTGGCTGACCAGCCCGCGCAAGTTCGCGCCCGGCACCAAGATGACCTTCGCCGGCCTCGGCAATCCGCAGGATCGCGCCAACGTGATCGCCTATCTCAACTCGCAGGGTTCAAACCTGCCGCTGCCCGCCGCGCCGGCGGCAGGCGCAGCACCGGCCAAGCCCGACGCCAAGGCGCCGGAAGGCAAGGATTCGGTGACCAACACCGATGCGGTCAACAACCTCGGCAACACCGGCACCCCGGCGTCGGGCGCACCGTCGGTCGATCCCAACGCCGCCAAGGAAGGCGCCAAGGCGGGGAAGTAAGTGGGTTTTACTGCTGATCCACCGCGCGTTCCGACCCCGTCCTCACCCCGCGCCGGCTTCGCCGTCTAGTCCCCTCTCCCGCTGGGAGAGGGGAAGGCGCGCAGCGCCGAGGGGTGAGGGCGGGGCGAGACGGGGATGATGGCACCGTCTGATCGTCCTCCCCGCCTTCGCGGGGATGACTTTATGGGCGGGAGGCAGGCGTCTTACCCGTCCTTCTTCGCCTGTTCCTCGTAGAAGGCGCGGACCACGTCCCATGCTTCTTCGGCGGTCTCGACATAGGTGAAGATGCCGAGGTCGCGCTGGCTGACGACGCCCTCGTCGACCAGCGCCTGGAAGTTGACGACCTTCTCCCAGAATTCGCGGCCGAACAGCAGCACGGGAATCGGCTTGATCTTGCCGGTCTGAATCAGCGTCAGCAGTTCGAACAGCTCGTCGAACGTACCGAAGCCGCCCGGGAACGCTGCCAGCGCGCGGGCGCGCAGCAGGAAGTGCATCTTGCGCAGCGCGAAATAGTGGAACTGGAAGCTCAGCGACGGCGTGACGTACGGATTGGGGGCCTGTTCGTGCGGCAGGACGATGTTGAGGCCGATCGATTCGGCGCCGACGTCGGTCGCGCCGCGGTTGGCGGCCTCCATGATCGACGGGCCGCCGCCCGAGCAGACGACGAACTGGCGCATGCCGTGCTGGTCGCGCGGCACGCGGCTGGCGATCTGCGCCAGTTCGCGCGCAACGTCGTAATAGCGGCTCTTGGCGACGAGCCGTTCGGCGATCGCGCGCGCGGTGTCGTCGCTGGCGATGTCGAGCATCGCCTGCGCCTTGGCCGGCTCGGGGATGCGCGCCGAGCCGTACATCACGAAGGTCGAGGCGATCTTCGCCTCCTCGAGCAGCAATTCGGGCTTGAGCAGCTCGAGCTGGAAGCGGACGGGACGCAAATCCTCGCGCAGCAGGAAGTCCATGTCCTGGAAGGCGAGCTTGTAGGCGGGATGTTCGGTCTGCGGCGTCGAGATCGCCTGCTGCGCGCTGGCGGCGTCCTGGCTGGCGCGGGGGAAGACCCGTTCGGGAAGGCGTGTATCGGTCATCCGCGGGCGTTAGAGCAAAGCCAGAAAGGGCTCAACGCCCGATTCAGCGGCACATTCCGGCACGATCGTCCTCGAGGTGCAAGTGGTTGCGATGCGCCGCATTATAGGCCGGCGACAGCACCGTGCCGAAGCGCTTGCAGGCCGAGGCGTGGATCGTCGACAGGAAGCGCTGCACCTGCGGGTCGGGCGAGGTCCAGTCATTGAGGATCGTCACCCGCCGCCCGTCCTTGAGCGTGACGCCGCCGACGTCGACCGCATTGGCGATCGCATGGCCCGACCGCCGGTCGCCGCCGCGACGCGTGCCGACGACGTTGCGGCATGCATAGCTGCCCATACCCTGCACGCTGGCGAGCTCGCTCCCGAGGATCTGATACGCCGCCGGCGCCAGCGCGTTGCGCACCCAGCCGGAAAAGGCACGCGCCTCGCCGCAGCGGATCGCGGTGATGCCGGTCACCGGCACGCCGATGTCGAGCAACTGCACCGCGCCCGACAGGCCGCAGCCGTTGCCGAAATCCTTGTCGGGCAGCGAACGATAGCCGACCCCCATCGTGCGCAGGTCGGCGAGGCATTGCGCGGTCTGCCGCGCGGAGACGGTGACGATCGATCCGCGCGTCGGGGCGGGACGTTCGGTCCGGCCGCAGGCGGCGAGCAGGGTCAGCACCATCACGGTGCCGATGAGACGCAAATACTGGAACACAGCCGCGATCATGCGCCAGACGGTCCGCCACAAACAAGCCCGGCCCGGTACGATCCCGGCTTGCGCGATGCACCGACCGTCTCTAGGGCGGTCGACGGGCCACGCCGCCCCAACGCGGCGCGTGCTCTCTGTGAGGAGAGATACATTGACGGATTCTGTTACCGCCCCCGACATCCGGGGTGCGTCCAAGCCAGCCACGAAGCCGGCTCGTCCCTTTTTCAGCTCCGGTCCCTGCGCCAAGCCACCCGGCTGGGACGCGTCGCAGCTCGCCACCGACTCGCTCGGCCGCTCGCATCGCTCGAAGATCGGCAAGCAGCGCCTCCAATATGCCATCGACCTGATGCGCGAGACGCTCGGTCTGCCCGACACGCACCGGATCGGCATCGTCCCAGGCTCGGACACCGGGGCGTTCGAAATGGCGATGTGGACGATGCTGGGCGCACGGCCGGTCACGACGCTCGCCTGGGAGAGCTTCGGCGAGGGCTGGGTGACCGATGCGGTCAAGCAGCTCAAGATCGATCCCACCGTCATCCGCGCCGATTACGGCCAGCTCCCCGATTTGAACGCGGTCGACTGGTCGAACGACGTGCTGTTCACTTGGAACGGCACCACCAGCGGCGTGCGCGTGCCGAACGCCGACTGGATTCCCGAGACCCGCGAGGGCCTGAGCTTCGCCGACGCGACCTCGGGCGTGTTCGCCTATGACATCGACTGGGCGAAGATCGACGTCGCGACGTTCAGCTGGCAGAAGGTGCTGGGCGGCGAGGGCGGCCATGGCGTGCTGATCCTCGGCCCGCGCGCGGTCGAGCGGCTGGAAAGCTATACGCCGGCCTGGCCGCTGCCGAAGGTGTTCCGCCTCGTCTCCAAGGGCAAGCTGACCGAAGGCGTGTTCAAGGGCGAGACGATCAACACGCCGTCGATGCTCGCGGTCGAGGACGTCATCGTCAGCCTCGAATGGGCGAAGTCGCTCGGCGAGCGTGGCCTGATCGGCCGGTCGGACGCCAATGCCGCGGCCTTGGACACAATCGTGGCGGAGCGCGACTGGCTCGGCCATCTCGCCGCCGATCCGGCGACGCGGTCTAAGACCAGCGTCTGCCTCACCGTGGAGGGCGCCGACGAGGCGTTCATCAAGGCGATGGCGTCGGCGCTCGAGAAGGAAGGCGCGGCCTATGACGTCGCCGGCTATCGCGACGCGCCGCCGGGCCTGCGCATCTGGTGCGGCGCGACCGTCGACACCGCCGATATCGAGGCGCTCGGCCCGTGGCTCGACTGGGCCTACGCGACCGCCAAGGCTGCGGCCTAATCCTTCTGCCGGTGCTCCTGCGAAAGCAGGAGACCAGAGCCCCGAGCGATATCCCCTGTTACCCTGGGCTCCTGCGTGCGCAGGAGCACGGCTGTTTTGTAGGAATTACCCATGCCCAAAGTCCTCATCAGCGACAAAATGGACCCCAAGGCCGCGCAGATCTTTCGCGAGCGCGGCGTCGAGGTCGACGAGATCACCGGCAAGACCCCGGACGAACTGATCGCGATCATCGGCCAGTATGACGGCCTCGCGATCCGCAGCTCGACCAAGGTGACCAAGGCGATCCTCGAACATGCGACCAATCTGAAGGTCGTCGGCCGCGCCGGCATCGGCGTCGACAACGTCGATATCCCCGCGGCATCCGCCAAGGGCGTGGTGGTGATGAACACGCCGTTCGGCAATTCGATCACCACCGCCGAACATGCCATCGCGCTGATGTTCGCGCTCGCCCGCCAGCTCCCCGAGGCCGATGCCTCGACCCAGGCGGGCAAGTGGGAGAAGAACCGCTTCATGGGCGTCGAGCTGACCGCCAAGACGCTCGGCCTGATCGGCGCGGGCAATATCGGCTCGATCGTCGCCGACCGCGCGCGCGGGCTCAAGATGAAGGTGGTGGCGTTCGATCCGTTCCTCACCCCCGAGCGCGCGCTGGAGATGGGCGTCGAGAAGGTGACGCTCGACGAATTGCTGGCGCGCGCCGACTTCATCACGCTGCACACGCCGCTGACCGATCAGACGCGCAACATCCTCTCCGCCGAAGCGCTGGCCAAGACCAAGAAGGGCGTGCGGATCATCAATTGCGCGCGCGGCGGCCTGATCGACGAGGCGGCGCTCAAGGCAGGGCTCGACACCGGCCATATCGGCGGCGCCGCGCTCGACGTGTTCGTCGAGGAACCGGCCAAGGCCTCGCCGCTGTTCGGCACGCCCAATTTCGTCAGCACGCCGCATCTCGGCGCGTCGACGACCGAGGCGCAGGTCAATGTCGCGATCCAGGTCGCCGAGCAGATGGCGGACTTCCTCGTCTCGGGCGGCGTCACCAACGCGCTCAACATGCCGAGCCTGTCGGCGGAGGAAGCGCCCAAGCTCAAGCCCTATATGGCGCTCGCCGAAAAGCTCGGCAGCCTCGTCGGCCAGCTCACCACCGGCGCGATCACGCGCATCTCGGTCCATACCGAGGGCGCGGCGGCGGAGCTCAATGCCAAGCCGATCACCAGCGCGGTGCTCGCCGGTTTCCTGCGCAACCAGACCGACACGGTCAACATGGTCAACGCGCCGCTGCTGGCCCGCGACCGCGGCGTCGAGGTGCGCGAGGTACGCACCGAGCGCGAGGGCGATTACCACACGCTGCTGCGCGTTTCGGTGAAGACCGCCGACGGCGAGCGCTCGGTCGCCGGCACGCTGTTCGGCGATCAGGCGCCGCGCCTCGTCGAGCTGTTCGGCATCAAGGTCGAGGCCGATCTGGTCGGGCCGATGCTCTATGTCGTCAACGAGGACGCGCCGGGCTTCATCGGCCGGCTCGGCACCGCGCTGGGCGAGGCGGGGGTCAATATCGGCACCTTCCACCTCGGCCGCCGCTCGGCGGGCGGCGAGGCGGTGCTGCTGCTCTCGGTCGACGAGCCGGTGGACGGCGAACTCCTCGCCAAGGTCAAGGCGCTGCCGGGCGTCAAGACCGCGATGGGCCTGACGTTCTGATCGCTCGATGCTGACGGGGCAGGGGCGATGCCGTCGCGATACGGCGTTGCCCCCGTTCCCGCCCATGGATAGGGGAGGCGCACGATGACACCCCTGCTTCCCGAAGGCTTTCGCGACCGATTGCCGCCGCACGCCGATGCCGCCGCCGCCGTCGAGACGCGCGTGCTCGAAGCGGCGCGCCTCTACGGCTATGAGCGCGCCGATCCGCCACTGGTCGAATATGCCGACGCCTTGGGTTCGCGGCTCAAGGACGGCGCGCTGACCGATGCGGTTCGCTACGTCGATCCGGTGTCGCAGCGTACATTGGCGATCCGCCCCGACGTCACCGCGCAGATCGCGCGGATCGCGGCGACGCGCATGGGCCACCACCCGCGGCCGGTGCGATTGTCCTATGCCGGCCCGGTGCTCAAGCTGCGCAGCCCCGAACTCGCGCCGGCGCGCGAATGGCGCCAGATCGGCTGCGAGCTGATCGGCCTGGATTCGATCCCCGCCGCGCAGGAGGTGGTTGCGGTGGCCGTCTCGGCGCTGGCTGCGGCGGGGGCGACCGGCCTCTCGATCGATTTCACTTTGCCCGATCTGGTGGATACGCTGGCAGCGGGGCCGTTGCCCGTCGCCGCCGAGCGGATCGCGTTGCTGCAAGACCGGCTCGACGCCAAGGATGCCGGCGCGGTCGCGGCGATCGCGCCCGGCTATCTGCCGCTGATCGAGGCGGCGGGACCGTTCGACAGCGCGATCGCGCGATTGCGTGCCTTTGATACCGGGCAGGTGCTCGCCAGCCGGCTCGACGGGCTCGCCGCGATCGCCGCGGGGCTGGGGGAGGGCGTCGCGCTGACGCTCGACCCGACCGAGCGGCATGGCTTCGAATATCAATCGTGGCTCGGCTTCTCGCTGTTCATCGCCGGCGCGGCGCGGGAAGTCGGCCGCGGTGGCACCTATGCGGTGATGCACGAGGATGGCGCGGAAGAGGCGGCGACCGGTTTCTCGCTCTATGCCGATGCGATCCTCGCGACCGCGGGCGCCGTCGATCGCCGCCGGCTGTTCCTGCCGTTCGGCACGCCGCCCGAGGCGGGCACCGCGATGCGTGCCGCCGGCTGGGTCGCGGTCGCGGCGCTGACGCCCGCCGACACGCCCGAAGCGCAATTGTGCACGCATCTCTACGCCGAAGGCGAAGCACGCGCGCTCTGATCGTTTCGCTACCGTAAAGACGATGACAGCGGTGCGGCCGGAGGATTACGCTGTCGGCGGCGGCGATCCTGCCGTCGATCCGATGGAGAGCATCATGTCATTTTGGCGACTTGTCCCTTTTTTCTGGGGGCGTTGTTCGGCTTCGGCACCCTTCTGTTGAAGGTTGTCGAGGTGGCACGTCACCGGTAGGCCACGGGCGGGGGCGCGCGGCAACGCGTTCCCAAACGAAAGAACCCCCGTCACGGCAATGACGGGGGTTCATCCAATGGCAAAGCCATGTCGTTCGGCATCACGTTTATAGCGAACCCGCGTCGCGATGACAATCGTCCGCCTAACGGTTGACCCTGCGGGCGCACCCCGGTAGGCGCGCCTTCGCATCTCAGGACCGTTCGTGTGCCGAGTCCTGTCGAAGGGCGCACGGATCAACGCCGGCAGGCGGAGACCTGTATCCATGGCCAATGTAGCAGTCATCGGCGCGCAATGGGGCGACGAAGGCAAGGGCAAGATCGTCGATTGGCTCGCCGAGCGCGCCGATATGGTGGTGCGCTTCCAGGGTGGGCATAATGCCGGCCACACGCTCGTCGTCGGCGACAATGTCTATAAATTGTCGCTTTTGCCCTCGGGCATCGTCCGCGGCACGCCCAGCGTGATCGGCAACGGCGTCGTGCTCGACCCTTGGGCGCTCAAGGCGGAGATCGAGCGGCTGGCGGCGCAGGGCGTCTCGGCGACGCCGGAAACTTTGCGCATCGCCGACAATTGCGCGCTGATCCTGCCGCTGCACCGCGATCTCGACGGGTTGCGTGAGGATGCGTCGGGCGCCGGCAAGATCGGCACCACGCGGCGCGGCATCGGCCCCGCCTATGAGGACAAGGTCGGCCGCCGGGCGATCCGCGTCTGCGATCTCGCGCATCTCGACGATCTCGGGCCGCAGCTCGACCGGCTGCTCGCGCATCACGACGCGTTGCGCGCCGGTTTCGGTTCGCCGGCGATCGACCGCGAGGGCCTGATCGCCGAGCTGCGCGACATCGCCGGCTTCGTGCTGCCCTTCGCCAAGCCGGTGTGGCGTGACCTCAACGAAGCGCGTGCCGCGGGCAAGCGCATCCTGTTCGAGGGCGCGCAGGGCGTGCTGCTCGACGTCGATCACGGCACCTATCCGTTCGTCACCTCGTCCAACACGATCGCCGGCACCGCGGCAGGCGGGTCGGGGCTCGGGCCGGCGGCGGTGGGCTTCGTGCTCGGCATCGCCAAGGCCTATACCACCCGCGTCGGCTCGGGACCCTTCCCGACCGAGCTGGAGGATGAGACGGGCGAGCGGCTCGGCGTGCGCGGCCACGAATTCGGCACGGTGACCGGGCGCAAGCGGCGCTGCGGCTGGATCGACACGGTGCTGCTGCGCCAGTCGGCGGCGGTCGGCGGCATCACCGGGATCGCGCTGACCAAGATCGACGTGCTCGACGGCTTCGAGCAGGTGAAGATCTGCACCGGCTATCGCCTCCGCGGTCAGGAGCTCGACTATTTCCCGGCGCATGCCGCGGATCAGGCGGCGGTCGAGCCGATCTACGAAGTCATGGAAGGCTGGCAGGAATCGACTGCGGGTGCGCGCAGCTGGGCCGATCTGCCGGCGCAGGCGATCAAGTATATCCGTCGCGTCGAGGAGCTGATCCGCTGCCCGGTGGCACTGGTTTCGACCAGTCCCGAGCGCGAGGACACGATCCTCGTCCGTGATCCTTTCGCCGACTGACGACAGACACGAAAAAGCCGGGCGGTGTGACCCGCCCGGCTTTTTCTTCATCGGTCAGGATGCTTATTGCGGCGTCGGGGTGCCGCCGGTGGTCGAACCGGTCGTGCCGCCCATCGTGCCGGTGGTCGAGGTGCCACCCATGGTGCCGGTCGTGCCGCCACCCATCGTGCCGGTGGTCGAACCCGTGCCGGTGCCCGTGGTGCCGCCCATCGTGTCGGTCGAACCGCCCATCGTGCCCGTCGTCGAGCCGCTGTCGGTGGTCGACGTCGAACCGGTGCCGGTCGAGCGGCCACTACGGCTGCTGCGCGACTTCTTGGCCGAACGGCTCTGCGTCATGCTGCCCGACGTAGCCGACGAATCGGTCGGCGAGGTCGTCGTCTGGCCGCCCATCGAGCCGCCCATCGTTCCCGTGGGGCTGCCGGACGTCGTGCCCCCCATCGTTCCGCCTGCGGTGCCACCCGTCGTCGTCTGTGCATAGGCTGCGGCGGGGATCAGCATGGCTGCTGCCATGATTGGAATGATCTTACGCATCGTTCTCTCCTGCAAATTCTTGCACGGCCCCAACGGGTTGGGTTAGAGAGTGTTCCATTTGGTTAACGATTAGCGTCCCGTCTGGCCCCGATGCAGCAACGCCTGGTCGGCCAGCACCAGTGCCATCATCGCCTCGACCACGGGCACGCCGCGGATGCCGACGCAGGGGTCGTGGCGCCCTTTGGTGGCGATATCCGCAGCCTGGCCGGTGCGGTCGATCGTCTCGACCGGGATCAGGATCGAGCTGGTCGGCTTGAACGCGACGCGCAGCCGGATCGGCTGGCCGGTGGCGATACCGCCGGTGATGCCGCCGGCATGGTTGGCGAGGAAATCGGGGCCGTCCGCGCCCGGACGCATCGCATCGGCATTGGCCTCGCCGGTCAGCGCCGCAGCGGCGAAACCGTCGCCGATCTCGACGCCCTTGACCGCGTTGATCCCCATACAGGCGTGCGCCAGTTCGGCGTCGAGCTTGGCATAAAGCGGCGCGCCCCAGCCGGCGGGAACGCCCGTCGCCTCGCAGGCGACGACCGCGCCGAGCGACGATCCCGCCTTGCGTGCGCCGTCGACCAGCGCCTCCCAGCGCGCGGCGGCGGCGGGATCGGGGCAGAAGAAGGGATTGGCGTCGATCGCGGCATCGTCGAACGCGGCATAATCGATGGCGTCGCCGCCGATCGCCTCGACCCAGCCGCGGATGCGCACCTGCGGGATCACCGCGCGCGCCACCGCGCCCGCGGCGACGCGCGATGCGGTCTCGCGCGCCGACGAGCGCCCGCCGCCGCGATAGTCGCGGAACCCGTATTTGGCGTCATAGGCGTAATCGGCATGGCCGGGGCGATAGGCGAGCGCGACCTCCGAATAATCCTTCGACCGCTGGTCGACGTTCTCGATCATCAGGCTGATCGGCGTGCCGGTGGTGCGGCCCTCGAACACGCCCGACAGGATGCGCACCTGATCCGGCTCGCGTCGCTGGGTGGTGAAGCGCGACGTACCGGGACGGCGCTTGTCGAGCCACGGCTGGATATCCGCCTCGGTAAGCGCGATGCCCGGCGGGCAGCCGTCGACGACCGCGCCGATCGCAGGCCCGTGGCTCTCGCCCCAGGTGGTGAAGCGGAACAGATGGCCGAAACTGTTGATGCTCATGCGGCGTGCGATCGGCTGCCGGTCATGTCGCCGCGCCCGGCGAGGATGCCGGCGATTGAAATGTCCTCGTCGAGCGCATCCCAGTGCAGGCCGCTCGGACTGATCTCGACCTGGCGCCGTGCTTCCGCCGAGCCATGGAGCAGCCGCGGGAACCAGGCGAGCGGCACGCCGACCGTCCGGCCGTCCTCCAGCCGGACCCACATCTGGTCGTCGTCGAAATCGACGCTAAGCGCCCGTGCCGAAGTGGTCATGCCACGCTCCCTCAATATCGTCCCGCCGTGCCTCGACGATCTCGGTAATCCACCGTTGCGTCCGTGCATCGAAACCGTTGTTGTCGGCATAATGCACGTCGGGATAAAGCCACAGCTTGGCGTCGCGGCCATCCTTGCTGACGTGGATATGCGACGGCTCGCGCGGATCGCCTTCGTTCGAGAAGAAATGGAACCGAAATCCACGTTCCCGAAAGACGAGGGGCATCACGCCAACGCGATATCCGGCGCATCCTCGGCCTTCATGCCGATCACATTATAGCCGGCGTCGACATGGTGGATCTCGCCGGTGACGCCGCTCGCCAGGTCGCTCAGCATATACAGGCCGGCGCCGCCGACATCCTCGATCGTCACGGTGCGGCGCAGCGGCGCGTTCAGCTCGTTCCACTTGAGGATATAGTTGAAGTCGCCGATGCCGCGCGCCGCCAGCGTCTGGATCGGGCCGGCGGAGATCGCATTGATGCGGATGTTGTCGGGGCCGAGGTCGACCGCGAGATATTTGACGCTGGTCTCCAGTGCCGCCTTGGCGACGCCCATCACGTTGTAATGCGGGATGACCTTCTCGGCGCCATAATAGGTCAGCGTCAGGATCGAGCCGCCCTCGGGCATCAGCTTGCGCGCGCGCTGCGCCACCGCGACCAGCGAATAGGCCGAGATGTTCATCGTCATCAGGAAATTGTCGAGCGTCGTGTCGTAATAGCGTCCACGCAGCTGCGACTTGTCGGAAAAGCCGATCGCATGGACGACGAAGTCGATCGTCGGCCATTCCGCTTCCAGCGCCGCGAAGGTCGCGTCGAGCGCCGCCATGTCGGACACGTCGCAGTCGAACAGCCGCGCGACGCCCAATTGCTCGGCAAGCGGGCGCACCCGCTTCTCCATCGCCGCGCCCTGATACGAAAAGGCGAGCTCGGCGCCATGTTCGGACAAGTGCTTCGCGATACCCCAGGCCAGCGACTTGTCGTTCGCCAGGCCCATGATAAGCCCGCGCTTGCCCGCCATCAAACCCGTCACGCCGTCTTCGCCTCCGCTGTCGTTGACGCCCCCTGTAGCGCCGGTTCGGGGGGTTCCGCCAGTGCCGCGTTGAGATGCGCGCCGAACACCAACCCCAGTCCGATCAAATAGAAGAACAGCAGCATGACGACGACGCCGGCAAGGCTGCCATAGGTCAGGTCGTAGCCGCCCAATTGCCCGAGCACCCAGGGCAGCAGCGTCGTCATGCCGACCCACCAGACGGTGGTGAAGGCCGCGCCGGGCCATTTGCGGCAATTGGAGTAACGGTATTTCGACGGCGTCACCGAATAGAAGAGCAGATAGAGCGCGCCGAACATCACCAGCCCGGGAATCACCCGCGACAGGCCGACCCAGCCCGCGACGCCCTCGGCGAAGGGCAGCAGGCGATAGATGAACTGTTCCGCCGCGGTCAGGATACCCTGAACGAGGAAGCTCATCAGCGCGATGATGACCGACAGGATGATGACCCCGGACGAGGACAGGCGCGAGCGCCAGAACGGCACGCTCGCCTTCACGCCATAGGCGCGATGGAAGATGTCGCGGATCGTCTCGACGAAGCTGCCGACGGTCCACAGCCCGACCAGCCCGCCCAGCCACAGCAGCGAGCCGGTCCGCGCGACGAGCACGTCGGCGATCGGCTTGCGCAGGATGTCGGCGACGTTGGGCGGCAGCACGTGCAGGAACGAGGCGACCGCGCGCTGCGTCTCGGCGCTCTGGCCGAGCAGCGACAGCACCGCCGCGGCGGTGATGAAGAACGGGAACACCGTCATCAGCGCGAGATAGGCGAGGTTGCCGGCGTGGATGAAGCCGTCGTTGAACACCCCAAGCACGGCGCGCTTGGTGATCTCCCAGGCGGCCGGGCCGGGCTTCAGCTTGGCGAGCTGGTGGCGGGCACCATGGCGCTGATGCGCACGGTCTTCGGGCGTAAGGGCTGCGGTTTCGGTCACGTCGGCGTCAGACGCCCATTGCCCCGCGCGGGTTCCGTGCGTCGTTCCAACCGGCGACGAACTGTTGCAAGGCTGCATCATCCGCGGGCACGTCGATCATCAGCGTGACGAGCTGGTCGCCGCGCGTACCATCCTTCTTGTGGAAGCCCTTGCCCTTCAGGCGCAGCGTCTTGCCCGAACTGGTCCCCATGGGGATGGTCAGCATCACCGGCTTGTCGACCGTCGGCGCGCGCACCGAGCCGCCCGCCACCGCTTCCTTGAGCGTGAGCGGCAGGTCGAGCCGGACGTCATCGCCATCGCGGGTGAAGAAGCGGTGCGGCTGCACCTCGATCGAGACGATCGCATCGCCCGCGCCGCCGGGACCCGGTTCGCCCTTGCCGGCGAGCTTCATCTGCGTGCCGCTTTCGACGCCCGCGGGCAGCTTGAGGTCGATCGTCTTGCCGTCGCCGAGCGTCACGCGCTGCGGCGCCAGCGTCGCTGCGTCGACGAAGGGCACCTGCAGCCGATAGGTGATGTTGGCGCCCTTGGGTTGCGGACGCCGGCCGAAGCCGCTGGCGAAGCCGCCGCCGCGCGTCTGGCCGCCGCCGAACAGGCCTTCGAAGATGTCGCTCATATCGGCGTCGCCGCCGGTGCCGAATTCATAGCCGGCGCTGCTGAACCCGCCGGGGCCGCCGCGTGCGGCGCCGGGCCGGGCGCCGCCATAGCCGAACGGTGCGGCGGGATTGCCGTCGCCGTCGATCTCGCCGCGGTCGAAGCGGGCGCGCTTGTCCTTGTCGCTCAGCAGGTCGTAGGCATTGGTGACCTGGCTGAACCGCTCCGACGCCTTGGGATTGTCCTTGTTGCGGTCGGGATGCAGTTCCTTGGCAAGCTTGCGATACGCTTTCTTGATGTCCGCCTCGGACGCGCCGCGGGCGACGCCCAAGGTTTGATATGGATCGGCCATTGGTTCCCCATTGGTGTATTACGGACCTATGTGGGGGAGGGCGGCGCGCAACGCAATCGCTCGCTGCATCGTTGGTGGAATCGCGCGTGATGATCGACGGTGGCTTTGCGGACGCGACGGCTTCGCGTCGTCGCGTGAACCCCGACCCATCCGCAAAGCAAAAGGACCGGCCGCACGGGGCGACCGGTCCTTCCTGCTTCAGCGCGCCGGCGTGGGTGCCGGGGCCGGTGCCGCGGCCGGAGCATTGGCCGCGGGCGGCGGC
>NZ_SCMZ01000071.1:0-13549 GCF_005503285.1 Sphingomonas sp. 2SG | reverse complement strand
AGATGTGTATAATATACAGTCAGTGCTGCGCACTGCCACCTTCCCCTGGCGGGGGAGGAATTGGGATCACGCCCACACCCGCTCGCGATACCATTTGGTGATCACGTATTTCACCCCTTCGCGTACCTTCATCCCCTGATGCAGCGTTGCCGGGTTGAGCGACCCGTCGGGCCGGCGGTTGTTCCACGCGACCAGCTTCCCCGTTTCCGGCTGGATGATCTTGTCGGCCGCCTTGAAGCGCGTCGCGCCGCCCGCCTCGGGCGCGTTGAGATAGACCATCACCGTCCACGTCCGGTTGCCCGCCACCGAGCAATAGCGGTCGAAGTCGGCGCCCTGCGGCTCGAAATAGTCGGTATGGCCCTTGAATTCCTGCCCGACCGCATAGCGCTGGCCCTGCAACGGCTCGCCGTGCGCGGGGTCGAGGCCGGTGAACGCGGCCAGCCGCGCCTCGACCGCCTGCACTACCGGGTCATCGGCCGACAGGTCGCCGGTCTCGCTGGTGCGAAAGGCGGAATCGCCATTGGGGTCGGCGATCGTCGAGGGGCGGCGCACCGCGTCGATCCGCTCGATCAGCGCGTCGCACAGCACCGGTCCGATGAAGCCGCGGGCGATGAACAGGTCGAGCTTGGGACTCGGCACCTTCTGCACGCCGGCTTGCGACAGGATGCGGGCGACGATCGGCTCCGGCGTCAGGCCGTTGCCGAGGGAGGGGAGGGTGGTCATGGCACGATCTTACTATAGCGTCAGCCTATGTCGCCAGCCGCCTGTTGCTCCGCGGCGGCGCGCGCCCTAAGGCCGCGGCGATGGAGCGGCTGGACGGTGGCTCGGCGGTGCCGTCGCATCTGGCGGGCGGGATCGTCGCGCTCGGCAATTTCGATGGCTTTCACCTCGGGCACCAGGCGGTGGTCGGGCGGGCGGTGGCGCGCGCGCGTGCCGAGGGGCGTCCCGCGCTGGTCGCGACCTTCGATCCGCACCCGGTGCGCCACTTCCGCCCCGACGCGCCGCCGTTCCGGCTGACCACGCTCGACCAGCGCGAACGCCTGTTCGCCGCGGCGGGGGTCGATGCGATGGTCGTCTTCCCGTTCGACGCGGCGCTCGCCGCACTGTCTGCCGAATCGTTCATCGCCGCGCGGCTGCACGCCAATCTTGCCGTGGCCGGGGTGGTCACGGGGGAGGATTTCACCTTCGGTCATCGCAAGAGCGGCGACGTCCGCCTGCTCGCCGAGCGCGGCCGCGCGCACGGCTTCGTCGCGGAGACGGTCGGGGCGGTGACGCTCGACGGCGAGCCGGTGTCGTCGACCCGCATCCGCACCTTGCTGTGCGACGGCGACCCGCGCGGCGCGGCGCGGCTGCTCACGCGGCCGTTCGCGATCGAGGGGCTGGTGCAGCACGGCGACAAGCTCGGCCGCACGATCGGCTATCCCACCGCCAATGTCGACATGGGCAAATATCTGCGCCCCGCCTACGGCATCTATGCGGTGACCGCGCGGCTCGCCGACGGGCGCGTGCTCAAGGGCGCGGCGAACCTCGGCATCCGACCGACCTTCGATCCGCCCAAGGAATTGCTCGAACCCTATTTCTTCGATTTCTCGGGCGACCTGTACGGGCAATCGATCGAGGTGGCGCTGATCGACTATCTGCGGCCCGAGGCGAAATTCGACGGCCTCGATGCGCTGACCGCGCAGATGGAGCGCGATTGCGCGCGGGCCCGGGTGTTGCTCGATGCTTAACCCATCTCGTTTATGCGCTTTGTGCTGACCGACACTCACGATAAGACCGCCAGACATATGACCGACGCCCCCGACACGCCGAAAGATTGGCGCGACACCGTCTTCCTGCCGAAGACCGATTTCCCGATGAAGGCGGGCCTCGCCGCCAAGGAGCCGGCGATCCTCGATCGCTGGGCGCGGATCGGCGTCTACGACCGGTTGCGCGAGCAGCGTAAGGGGCGCGAGCTGTTCATCCTCCACGACGGCCCGCCCTATGCCAATGGCGACATCCATATGGGCCATGCGATGAACAAGGTGCTGAAGGACATCATCGTCCGCAGCCAGTCGCTGATGGGCAAGGACGCGCCCTATGTTCCCGGCTGGGACTGCCACGGCCTGCCGATCGAGTGGAAGGTCGAGGAGGCGTATCGCGCCAAGAAGCAGAACAAGGACGAGGTGCCGGTCGCGCAGTTCCGCGCCGAATGCCGCGCCTATGCCGACCGCTGGGTCGGCGTGCAGCGCGACCAGTTCCAGCGGCTGGGCGTGATGGGCGACTGGGCCGATCCCTATCTGACGATGAACTACGACGCCGAGGCGGCGATCGTCGGCGAATTGCTCAAATTCGCCGAGAGCGGCCAGCTCTATCGCGGCGCCAAGCCGGTGATGTGGTCGCCGGTCGAGAAGACCGCGCTCGCCGAGGCCGAGGTCGAATATGAGGACGTCGTGTCGACGCAGATCGACGTCGGCTTCGAGATCGCCACCGCGCCCGAGGGCGAGATGCTGGTCGGTGCGACCGCGGTGATCTGGACGACGACGCCGTGGACGATTCCCGTCAACCAAGCGCTCGCCTATAATCCGGCGCTCGACTACGTGTTGTTCGAAAGCGGCGGCCGGCGGTTCCTCGTCGAGGAGAACCTGGTGCCGGCGTTCGGCAAGCGCACCGGCATCGCGCCCGAAACCGTGATCGCTCTGGTCAAGGGCAGTGCTTTGGAGGGCGCGACCGCGCGTCACCCGATGCATGCGCTCGGCGGCTTCTTCGCGCGGCCGCGGCCGTTCCTGTCGGGCGATTTCGTCACCAGCGACGCCGGCACCGGCCTCGTCCACATGGCGCCCGATCATGGCGAGGACGACTTCCTGCTGTGCAAGGCCCATGGACTGGAACCGGTCTTCGCCGTGGATGGCGCCGGCTTCTACCGGCCCGACTGGGCGTGGCTCGGCGGGCAGGGCAGCGTCATCAACAAGAAGTTCGTCGGCGCCGACGGGCCGATCTGTTCGGACCTGCGCGCGGTCGGCGCGCTGCTCGCCGCATCGGACGATTTCGCGCACAGCTATCCGCATTCGTGGCGGTCGAAGGCGAAGGTGATCTTCCGCGCGACGCCGCAATGGTTCATCCCGATGGACCGGCCGATCCTCAACGGCGGCGAGGGTGCGTCGAACGGCGCGACGCTGCGCGAGACCGCGCTCGACGCGATCGAGCACACCCGCTGGGTGCCGGCGCGCTCGCAGAACCGCATCCGCTCGATGGTCGAGGGGCGGCCCGACTGGGTCATCAGCCGGCAGCGGGCATGGGGCGTGCCGATCGCGCTCTACGTGCATCGCGAGACCGGCGACTATCTCAACGATGCCGCGGTCAATGCGCGGATCGTCGCCGCCTTCCGCGAGGGGGGCGCGGATGCGTGGTTCACCGCGGATCACCAGACGCTGCTCGGGCCGGATTACGATCTCGCCGATTACACGCCGCAGAACGACATCCTCGACGTCTGGTTCGACAGCGGCTCGACGCATGTCTTCACCGTCGAGGCGCGCTATGGCGAGGACGTCCGCGCCAATCTGTATCTCGAGGGCAGCGACCAGCATCGCGGCTGGTTCCAGTCGTCGCTGCTCGAAAGCTGCGGCACGCGTGGCCGCGCGCCGTACGATGCGGTGCTGACCCACGGTTTCGCGCTCGACGGGCAGGGGCGCAAGATGTCGAAGAGCCTCGGCAATGTCGTCGATCCGCTGAAGGTGATCGGCGAAAGCGGGGCGGATATCCTGCGTATGTGGGTCGCGTCGACCGATTATTTCGACGACGTGCGGATCGGCAAGGAAGTGCTCGGCACCGCCTCCGACGGCTATCGCAAGCTGCGCAACACCTTCCGCTATCTGCTCGGCGCACTCGACGGGTTCGACGAGAGCGAGCGGGTCGAGGTCGAGGCGATGCCCGAGCTGGAACGCTACGTGCTCACCTTGCTGGGCCAGCTCGACATGGACCTGCGCGAGGCGGCGGACGGCTATGAGCTCAACCGCTATCTGCGCCGCCTGACCGACTTCGCCAACGAGGATCTGTCGGCCTTCTTCTTCGATATTCGCAAGGATTCGCTCTATTGCGATGCGCCCGGCGATCCGAAGCGGCGCGCCTATCGCACCGTGCTCGACACGCTGTTCCATGCATTGGTCCGCTATGCCGCGCCGATCCTCTGCTTCACCGCGGAAGAGGTGTGGCAGGCGCGCTTCCCGAGCGAGGACGGTTCGGTGCATTTCCTCGAATGGCCCGAACTGCCGGCGCTGCCCGGCGACCAGCCGCTCGGTACCGACTGGGCCGACGTGCGCCGGCTGCGCACCAGCGTGACCGAGGCGATCGAGCCGCTGCGTCGCGAGAAGACGGTTCGCTCCAGCCTCGAGGCGGAGGTGACGGTGCCCGACCTGCCGCTGTCGGCCGAGGCGCTGGCCGAGACGTTCATCGTCGCGAAGGTCGACGCCGGCGAGGAGGTGGCGGTGACGCGCACCGACTATCGCAAATGCGGCCGCTGCTGGCGCCATCTGCCCGAAGTGACCGTGGACGGCGATCTGTGCGCACGTTGCGAGGATGTCGTCGCCCATGCGTAAGGCCCCGATCGCCGGGCTGCTGACCGCGGCATTGCTGTTCGTCGTCGATCAGGTGACGAAGGTGACGATCACCGACGTGTTGCAGCTCGACGAGCTGACCGCGGAGCGGACGATCACGCCGTTCTTCAACCTGCGCTTCGTCGCCAACCACGGCATCTCGCTGGGGCTGCTCCACGCCGACACGAATACGATGCGCTGGGCGCTGGTCGCGATGACCGGCGCGATCGCGGTGGCGGTGGCGGTGTGGATGACGCGCGAGCCGCATCGCGCCGACCAGATGGCGCTCGGCGCGATCCTGGGCGGCGCGCTCGGCAATATCGTCGACCGGGTGCGCTTCGGCTATGTCGTCGACTTCGCCGATCTGCATTTCGGCGACTGGCGGCCGTTCCTCGTGTTCAACGTCGCGGATGCGGCGATCACCCTCGGCGTGCTGGTGCTGCTTGTCCGCGCGCTCCTGATGCGCGACAAGCGCGACATCCCCTCGGAGAATCCCCATGCGTAAGTCAGTTCCGATTCTCGCCGGCCTCGCCTGCGTCGTCCTCCTCTCGGGCTGCGGCAAGCGCGGCTATGATCGCGCCCGGCCGGACGAATTCGCCGTCGCGCGGCAGGCGCCGCTGGTGATCCCGCCCGATTATTCGCTGGTCCCGCCGCAGCCCGGCGCCGCCCGCCCGCAGGACAATGCCTCGCAGGCGCAGACGCTCGACGCCTTGTTCGGCGGCAACACGCAGCGCAGCGCCGCCGAGAATGGCGTCGTCAACCAGGCCGGTGGCGATGCGGCCGACACCGGCATCCGCTCGTCGGTCGGCGACCCCGCGACCAACGTCGTCGACAAGGGCGCGACGACGCGCGACATCGTCGCGGCGCCGGAAGGTGACGGACAGGACGCCAAGGCGTCGGCGCAGTAACCGTTAAATCCTCCCTCGCGTCAGCGGGGGAGGAATTTAGGTTACAATTTGGCCCGGAACGCCGCCAATCCCCGCTCCAGATCGGCGATCAGGTCGGCCGGATCCTCCAGACCGATCTGCAACCGCACCATCGGTCCGGCATAGTCCCGCGGCGCCGCGGTCCTGATCCGCGCCGGATCGGCGGGGATGGCGAGGCTCTCGAACCCGCCCCAGCTATAGCCGATCCCGAACAGGTCGAGCGCATCGATCAGCGCCGCGCGCGCAGTCTCGCCGCCGCCGTTCAGCGCGAACGAGAACAGCCCGCTCGATCCCTTGAAGTCGCGCGCCCACGTATCGTGGCCGGGGCAGGAGGGCAGGGCCGGGTGCAGCACCTGTGCCACTTCCGGCCGTTCGGCCAGCCAGTGCGCGATCTCCAGCGCGCTGCGCTGGTGCTGGGCGAGCCGTACCGCCATCGTCCGCAAGCCGCGGCTGCCGAGCCAGCTGTCGTCGGGCGAGGCGACCTGCCCGAGCTGATAGCTGGTATCGCGCAGCCGCGCATAATGGCCCGGCGCCGCGGTCACCGAGCCAAGCATCGCGTCGGAATGGCCGACGACATATTTGGTCGCGGCGAGGATGGTGAGGTCGATGCCCTTCTCGATCGCCGGGAAGAACAGCGGCGTCGCCCAGGTGTTGTCGAGCAGCGTCGTCAGCCCGTGGGCCTTGGCGACCACGACGATCGCCGGCACGTCCTGCACCTCGAAGGTCAGGCTGCCCGGGCTTTCGAGGAAGATCGCCTTGGTCGCCGGGCCGATCAGCGCCTCGATCCCCGCGCCGATCAGCGGGTCGTAGAAGCGCGTCGTTATGCCGAAGCGCTTGAGCAACTGCATCGCCTGGCCGCGCGTCGGGTCATAGGCGCTGTCGACCAGCAGCAGTTCGTCGCCGGGCGACAGCACCGACAGCAACGCCGCCGCCATCGCCGCGACACCAGACGGGTAGAGGAAGGTCGCCTCCGCCCCCGGTTCCAGCGCGGTCAGCGCGTCGGCGAGGCTCCATTGCGTCGGCGTGCCGCGCCGGCCGTAATAGAGGCGGTGATGTGTGTCAGGTCGGGCATTGGCGCGCAGGTCGGCGATGCTGTCGTAGAGGATCGTCGAGGCACGCCAGACCGGCGTGTTGACGATGCCTTGCGTCCATTCGGGGCGCCGGCCGGCCTGGACGACGCGGGTCGCGTCCCCCAAAGGCCGGCCGGTCGTGGTGTCATCCGTCAACGGTTTCCTTGGCTCCCATGGCCTTGGGCGTCGAGCGATCCGCTCCCCATTCCGACCAGCTGCCATCGTAGAGCGCGGCGTCCTTGCCGAGCAAGTGCAGACCGAAAGCGAGCGTCGATGCGGTGATCCCGGAGCCGCAAGTCAATGCGATCGGCCGGTCGAGATCGACCCCCGCCTGCGCGAACGCCGTCGCGAGGGCATCGCCCCGCTTCCACGTGCCGTCGGGGTTGAAAAGACCGGTATAGGGCAGGTTCTTCGAGCCGGGGATATGACCGGCGTGCGTCGCCGGACGCGGATCGGGCTCTTCGCCGGTGAAGCGCGCCGCCGAGCGGGCATCGACCACCTGTTCGTCGCCGCTGGCGAGATTGGCCTTCATCTGGTCGAGCGTGCGGACGCCCTTGTGATCCGCCCAGACGGTGAAGTGGCGGTGGCGCAGCGTTTCCTTGCCGCTCGCCGTCTCGCGCCCCTCGGCGCGCCATTTGGCGAGGCCGCCGTCGAGGATCGCGACGTCATGTGCGCCGAAGGTGCGCAGCATCCACCACGCCCGCGCCGCGGTATGCCAGGGCGAATCGTCGTAGAGCACGATGCGGCTGCCGTCGCCGAGCCCGAGGCTCTGCATGCGGCTGGCGAACTTCTCCGCGCTCGGCAGCATCATCGGCAGCGGATTGTCGGTATCGCGCAGCTCGCCGAGGTTCAGGAACACGGCGCCGGGGATATGCGCCGCCTCATAGTCGGCAGCGACGTCGCGGCCGAGCGCCGCGTCGACATAGGTGGCATCGACGATCCTGAGATCGCTCGCACCGAGTTCCCCGGCCAGCCATTCGGTGGTCACCAACGCGTCCATCACTCTCTCCATACGTTCACACGTGTTAGTCGGGCCAACGACTGGGGAGGAGTGCCCGGCATCGTCAATAGCCGTCTTCCCCGGCCGTGTCGAGGGCCTGCAAGAATGTTGCGGCTTGCGCGCGTGTATCCTTTTGAGATTGCGCGGATTGCTTCGCCCACGTACTATATGGCATGCGCAGCCGCATGTTGCTGCCCAGCTTGTCCTCGTGGCGGGCGAGGAAATCCCAGTATAGCGCATTGTACGGACAGGCGTTTTCGCCGACGCGCTGCTTCACGTCGTAGCGGCATTTGCCGCAATAGTCGCTCATCCGGTCGATGTAGGCGCCCGACGAGATATAGGGCTTCGAGCCGAGCAGCCCGCCGTCCCCGAACTGACTCATGCCGAGCGTATTGGGCAGCTCGACCCATTCATACGCGTCGATATAGACTTCGAGATACCAGCGATGCACCTCGGCCGGATCGGCGCCGATCAGCAGCGCGAAATTGCCGGTGACCATCAGCCGCTGGATGTGATGCGCGTGCGCGGTGGCGAGCGTCTGGCCGATCGCTTCCTTGAGGCAATGCATGTCGGTCTCGCCGGTCCAATACCAGCCGGGCAATTTGCGGTGATGATCGAGGAAGTTCCGCTCGACGTAGTCCGGCCCCTCGCGCCAGTAGATGCCGCGCATATATTCGCGCCAGCCGATGATCTGGCGGACATAGCCCTCGACCGAATTGAGCGGCGCGCGGCCGGCGCGATATTCCGCCTCGGCGCGCCGGCACAGGTCGAGCGGGTCGAGTAGCCCGGAATTGATGTAGGGCGACAGGATCGAGTGCCACAGATAGCGCTCCCCGGTCAGCATGGCGTCCTCGTAATCTCCGAATTGCGGCAACGCCTTTTCGAAAAAATATGTGGCCTGTTTCTCGGCATCCGCCGCGGTCACCGCATAAGCGAAGCCGTCGAGTGTGCCGGGATGATCCGCGAACCGCTCGGCGACCAGCGCCAGCACCTCCTGCGTGACCGCGTCGGGGGCGAAGGCGTGCGGCCGCGGCATGAACAGGTCGTTCTTCGCCGGCTTGCGGTTTTCCTTGTCGAAATTCCAGCGCTCGCCCGCCGGCTGCTTGCCGTCCATCAGCAGCCCGGTCTTGCGGCGCATGACGCGGTAGAAGAATTCCATCGTCAGTTGCTGGCGGTCCTTCGCCCAGGCCTCGAACTCGGCATGGTTGCAGACGAAACGGTCGTCGCCGCGGATCTCGACGGGGATGCCGAAGACCGTCTCCCACGACTCGATCATCGCGACGACGCGCCATTCGCCGGCCTCGGTGACGACGATCCGCTCCGGGGCGTGGCGCTGGACGGCACGCGCGATCTCGCCGGTGAAGCTGCCGCTGTTGTCGGGGTCATCGAGCCGGACGTAATCGACCGTCCAGCCGGCGTCGGTCAGCGCCGCGGCATGGTGGCGCATCGCCGACAGGATATAGGCGATCTTCTGCTTGTGATGGCGGACATAGGTCGTCTCGTCGCCGACCTCCATCATCAGCACGATCGTTTCGGCCGGATCGGCGTCGCGCAGCGAGGAGAGGGACAGGCTGAGCTGGTCGCCCAGCACCGGAACCAGCGTTTTCATATCGGGATCGACATCCTACATGGCGGGGCATGACCCCAATGCACCTCGGCCAAGCCAGCCAGCTGCCCGCCTCTCCCGACGAAGCGGTGCTCGATTATGTTCCCAATCCGCGTGCCGGGACGACCTATCTCGTCCGGTTCGCGGTGCCGGAATTCACCTCGCTGTGTCCGGTGACCGGCCAGCCCGACTTCGCGCATCTCGTCATCGACTATGCGCCCGGCGAGACGATCGTCGAATCCAAGTCGCTCAAGCTGTTCCTCGGGTCGTTCCGCAACCACGCCGGCTTCCACGAGGATTGCACCGTCGGCATCGGCCAGCGCCTGTTCGACGAGATGAAGCCGCTATGGCTGCGGATCGGCGGCTATTGGTATCCGCGCGGCGGCATCCCGATCGACGTCTTCTGGCAGTCCGGACCGCCCCCGTCCGACCTGTGGCTGCCCGACCAGGGCGTGCAGCCGTATCGCGGCAGGGGTTGATCAAAATTAATCCAATATCCGGGTTGCGGTGCAACATCACTGCAACCTTTGCCGCCCGAGCGTGTTCATCTGCAGGCAAGGTTTGCGGTACAGCCGTAATGTTGCAACAGCGAAGGAACAGGCATGGGACCGACTGCGGCTAACGGAGAGACAATCCGGCATCTGGCGATGATCGGCAATTTCCTGCCCCGCCAGTGCGGTTTGGCCACCTTCACGACGGACGTCTATCAGGCGATGCGCGACCGGTTCCCGGACGTGCACGTCGACGTCTATGCGATGGACGATCATCCCGGGCGCTACGACTATCCGCCCGCGGTGACCGGCACGATCCCGCAGACCGACCTGTCCGCCTATCTGTCGACCGCGCGCACGATCGAGGCAAGTGGCGCGCAGGCGATCTGGGTGCAACATGAATATGGCATCTACGGCGGTCCCGCCGGTGAATATCTGCTCGCGCTGCTCGACCGGACGACGCTGCCGGTGATCGTCACGCTGCATACCGTGCTCGAGAAGCCCAATGCCGACGAGCGTCGCGTGCTCGAAGGTCTGTTGCGCCGCGCCGCGAAGGTGGTGGTGATGGCCGAGCGTGGCCGCGACATCCTGCGTCGTGTCTACGGTGCGGCGCCGCGGCAGATCGCGATGATCCCGCATGGCGTGCCCGATCGTCTCTTCGTCGATCCCGAGACGCTGAAGCCGCGCTTCGGCTGGCAGGGTCGTGACGTTGTGCTGACCTTCGGACTGCTCGCCCCCAACAAGGGGATCGAGACGATCATCGATGCGCTGCCCACCGTAACGGCGCGGCACCCGAATCTGCTGTATGTCGTGCTCGGCGCAACCCATCCCAATCTCGTCGCGCATGAGGGCGAGGCCTATCGCGACCGCCTGAAGGCACTGGCGGAAGAGCATGGCGTCGGCGACAATGTCGCGTTCATCGACGCGTTCGTCGAACATGACGAGTTGATCGATTATCTCCAGGCCGCCGACATCTATGCGACGCCTTATCTGAACCCGGCGCAGATCACCTCCGGGACGCTGTCCTATGCGGTCGGCGTCGGCAAGGCGGTGATCTCCACCCCTTACGTTCATGCGACGGAGATCCTCGCAGACGGCCATGGCGTGCTCGTCGATTTCCGCGATGTCGCCGCCTTCGCGCGCGAGATCGACCGTTTGCTGTCGAGCGCGCGCGATCGCACGCGGCTGGCGCAGCGGGCCTATGATCGCGGCCGGACGATGATCTGGCCGCGCCTCGCCGAAGCGACGCTGCACGAGACCGAGGTGGCGGTCGCCGCACGCCCCCGGCGTCTGGCGCAGGTCCAACAGGGCGTGCGCGCGTTGAAGCCCAATTTCGCCGCGGTGGAGCGGATGAGCGACGCGACCGGCATGTTGCAGCATTCGATCTATTCGGTGCCCGATCGCCGTCACGGCTATTGCATCGACGACAATGCCCGCGCGCTGATGCTGATGAGCGCGATGGACGACATCGATCCCGTCGAGCGCGACAAATGGACGACGATCTACGCGTCGTTCGTGCAATATGCCTGGAACCCCGACGAGCGCCGGTTCCGCAACTTCATGAACTTCGACCGGACGTGGTGCGAGGACGTGGGGTCCGAGGATTCGAACGGCCGCGCCATCTGGGCGCTCGGCGTCACTGCGCGCGACGGCAAGGACGCCAAGCACCGCGACTGGGCGCGCAACATGTTCGACGCGACCGCCAGTTTGGCGCTCGATCTGGGTTCGCTGCGCGCGCAGTCGTTCGCGATGCTGGGCGCGGCGGCGATGCTCGAGGCGTCGCCCGGTCATGATCTGGCGCGCTCGATCCTCGAACGCTTTCCGGACGATCATCTCGCGCTGCTCGCCGAGGCACGCCGGCCGGAATGGAAGTGGTTCGAGATCGTCCTTGCGTACGACAATGCCCGTTTGCCGCAGGCGCTGATCGTCGCCGGGCAGGCGCTGGAACGGCAGGACCTGATCGATTGCGGACTGGAGACGCTCGACTGGATCGTCGGCAGGCAAACCTCGCCCGAGGGGCGTTTCCGTGCCGTCGGCACCGAGAGCTTCGGCCGGCCCTATGCCGAGCCGCTGCAATTCGACCAGCAGCCGCTGGAAGCGCAGGCGACGGTGGATGCCTGTCTGGCGGCCTGGCATGCGACCGGGGATACGCGCTGGGTGGCGGAGGCGGAGCGCGCCTATGCCTGGTATCTCGGCCAGAACGATCTCGACCTGCCGCTCGCCAGTCCGGCGGACGGCGGCTGTTTCGACGGGTTGATGCCGACCGGTCTCAACCGCAATCAGGGTGCCGAATCGATTTTGGCGCTCCAACTGGCGAGTTGCGCGATTTCGGGGCTTTCAAAGTCGGTCCAAGGCGTGGCAGGGACGACCCGCGTCGCCTGATCGGTTCGGGCGGCGGCTCAGTCAACGACCCGACCGGCGAGGCTTAACAATCGCGATGGACCTGTTCACCCACCGCTTGCGGCTTCATGCCGATCCGTCCCGTGTCGTCGTCCGGCCGTTCCACATCGCGTGGGGCGGCAGGGGCGGCCCACCCAACCGGACCGAGCGTCTGGTCGGCGAAGTGCTCGAAATGTCGCCGGAAGAGGCGCGCGAGCAGCTCGAGACCGTGCTCAAGGATTTCGAGGCGCGCCATTGGCAGACGCGCCGCGTCTTCATGACGCGCTACGACGAGATCGAGGATCTGCTCGGCCTCGACGGCGCCGAAATCAGCGACGAGAAGCGCCAGCTGATCGGCGCCTATTTCTGCCACGAATACAGCTATGCCGCGGCGGCGCTGATGAATCCCAGCGCGGTGCCGCATTTCGACCAGACGGGCATGCCCGAGGGATCGATGCGCATCCTGATGAGCCTGCGCTCGGTGGGCGAGGGGCATATCTCCTCGGTTGCCTTCCGCGAGGGGATCATCACCAGCGGCAACGAGCTGAAACTCGCGCCCGAGCCGCCCTTCGCCACCGCGACCGACGTCGTCGGGGCCGGCGAGGACGAGATCCCCGAGGGGCCGGTCACCGTGTGGCGGCATCGCGATTCGACGCTGTCGGGCACCGTCATCTTCCCGATTACCCAGGCGCAGTCCAAGGGGCTTGAGGATCTGCGCATCGTGCATTTCCAGCATGAGGACGGCAGCTACGAATGGATCGGCACCTACACCGCCTATAACGGCTCGGTGATCCAGTCCGAGCTGTTGCGCACGCGCGACTTCCGCGCCTTCGACCTCGTGCCGATGTCGGGGCCGGCGGCGCGCAACAAGGGCATGGCGCTGTTCCCGCGCAAGGTCGCCGGCCAATATATGATGATCGGCCGGCAGGACGGCGAGAATCTGTTCCTGCTCAAGTCGGACAGTCTCGAGCATTGGGACGAGGGCGAGAAGATCCTGACCCCCGTCTTCCCCTGGGAGCTGGTGCAGATCGGCAATTGCGGTCCGCCGATCGAGCTCGACGAGGGCTGGCTGCTGCTGACCCATGGCGTCGGCGCGATGCGCAAATATTCGATCGGCGCGGCGCTGCTCGACAAGAACGATCCGTCGAAGGTGCTCGGCCGCACGCGCGAGCCGATCCTCGCCGCAAAGGATCAGGACCGCGAGGGCTATGTGCCCAACGTCGTCTATAGCTGCGGTGCGATCAAGCACGGCGACACGCTGTTCCTGCCTTATGGCATCGCCGACAGTTCGGTCGGCTTCGCCTTCGTCAAGATCAAGGACATGCTCGCCGCGATGGTGTGAGGGATGGCCCTTCCACTGCGGGGGGCATCCCAGTCTTCGTCATCCCCGCGAAGGCGGGGATGTGGAGTCACGTTTGAAGTGCACCGGTTGAGGCATGGAGGAATGCCTCGGCGGGGGTCTGGAAGTCGAGGCATTTTCTGGGGGTGTCGTTGAGGCGCTGTGCA
>NZ_SCMZ01000070.1:0-14302 GCF_005503285.1 Sphingomonas sp. 2SG | reverse complement strand
CGCCAGGTCTGTTGTGACTGCCTCGGCGACCTCGTCGGCCACCGCTGCGGTGACACCCATCTAGGCGGGCCGCCCCTGCCCGTCAACACCAAATTGCACTTTTACGACATTTGTGGGGGAAAAGTTCCCCAGCAGGCGTCCTGCGCAGTTCTGGACGGGTTTCGAACCCCTCCCCCAGCCCACGCGACAAAGCCTGCGGTTCGCGGTAGTTGACCGCATGGCTTCCCCTTATGACGCGATCATCCTCGGCGCCGGCGCGGCCGGACTCATGTGCGCCGCGGTCGCCGGCCAGCGCGGCCGGTCCGTCCTGCTCGTCGATCATGCCGATGCAGCCGGCAAGAAGATCCTGATCTCGGGCGGCGGTCGGTGTAATTTCACCAACCTGCACACCGCGCCGGACCGCTACGTGTCTGCCAATCCGCATTTCGCCAAATCGGCGCTCGGGCGATATACCGCGAGCGATTTCATCGCGCTGGTCGAGCGCCACCGGATCGCCTGGCATGAGAAGACGCTGGGGCAATTGTTCTGCGACGGCTCGGCCCGGCAGATCGTTGCGATGCTCCTCGACGAATGCGACGCGGGACGCGTCGACGTCGCACTGTCCGCGCCCTTCGGCGAAGTCGGCCATGACGGCGCCGCGTTCACCGTCGCCTTGCCGGACCGCGTCGTTCGCGCGCCGCGGCTGGTGATCGCCACCGGTGGACCATCGATCCCCAAGCTCGGCGCCACCGGTGCCGCTTACGATCTCGCCCGACGATTCGGACTCAAGGTGGTCGAGCCGCGGCCCGCATTGGTGCCACTGACGCTCGGCGGCGACGAGGCGTTGTTTCGGACCTTGTCGGGCGTTGCCGCCGATGTCGTGGCGAGCGCCGGCAAGGCGCGGTTCCGTGAGGCGGCCTTGTTCACGCATCGCGGCCTCTCGGGCCCTGCGATCCTGCAGGTGTCGAGCTATTGGCGACCGCGCGAGCCGATCGGCATCGACTTCGTGCCGGATGCGGATCGCGACTGGCTGCTGACCGCCAAGCGTATGCAGCCCCGTGCAACGCTGCGGCGGGCGCTGGCGGCGACGCTGCCGGACCGTCTGGCGGAGGCGCTGGCCGAACGGCTCGACCTGTCGGTCGAACTCGGCAACGTTCCCGACCGCCGGCTCGACGAGGCGGGGCGACGTTTGTCGGATTGGCGGTTCACGCCCAACGGCAGCGAGGGATTCGCCAAGGCCGAAGTAACCGTCGGCGGGATCAGCACCGCCGATCTGTCGTCCCAGACGCTGGAAGCGCGCCGCGTCCCCGGCCTGCATGCGATCGGCGAGGCGGTCGACGTGACCGGCTGGCTCGGCGGCTATAATTTCCAATGGGCCTGGGCGAGCGGCTGGGCCGCTGCGCAGGCGCTCTAGACGATCAATCCTGCGCGGCGGGCCCGTCGGTCGAAACCGGGATGGCGTGCACGGCGCGATCCTGCGACGCGAGCAGATAGTCGGCGGTGGTCAGGAACGGAATCGGGTTGACCGCATGGCCGTCGATGCGGACCTCATAATGGAGATGCGGACCGGTCGAGCGACCGGTCGAGCCCATCAGTGCGATCAACTGGCCGCGGGTGACGCGGGCGCCGTCCTCGACGAGGATCTTGGACAGGTGGCCGTAGCGGGTGGCGATGCCCTTGCCGTGGTTGATCTCGACCATATTGCCGTAGCCGCCGAGCCGCGAAGCGTGATCGATGATGCCGTCGGCGGTAGCGTAGATCGGTGTGCCGACCGGACCGGGGATGTCGACGCCGGCGTGCATCGCCGCGGTGCCGCGGAACGGGTCGGAGCGGATGCCGAAGTTGCTGGTGAACTGGAGATGCTGGACCGGCTGGACCGAGGGGATGGCGATCGCGCCCTGCGGCCGCGTATCGAGCTTCTTCCAGCTTTGGAACAGGGTGCGGAACTGCGCGTCGGCCTTGAGGTCGGCCTGCGCCTCGGCGCCGTTGGCATCGAGCATCGGGCCGCCCTTGCCCTGCGCCGCGACCGTGGCCCGCGGGGTCCCGTCTTCCGCCTGTGCTGCGCCAAAACCGAGGGTCATCGCACCGAGCGTGGCGACGATCGTGGCTGTACGGGCGAAAATGCTCATCGGACCCCAATATGATGCGCCGCGCCCGTGGTGACGGATGCGACCTATTCCCTCGTCTCGAAACCGCAGCCCCACCGCGTCCCTGACGATCGATATGTGCCCGCATTTCGCCGGTAACCACAAGAGCCGCCGCCGGTCGCCGCGATCAAGCGGCTTGGGGCTGCGCCGAGTCGATGCGACACCGTCACATCGTCTGGATCGGGCGGGTTAGAAGACGGGGAACGGTGCCGGCGGTTCGGTCCGTGCCAACGGCAGTCGGCCGGGTGGCCGGGATGGCAGGCCGGGGGGCATGACGCGCCCGATCGGGCGGCCTATAACGCGCGCTTCATCAAATGGATGGCTTGCATGCTCGACTCCACTTCCGCCCAGGTTCCCACGCTCAGCCTCGCCGATCAGGCCGACGACCCCGATGGCTTCGCCGCAGCCTTCGGCGAATCGTTCGAGCGGTTCGGCTTCGCGATCGTCGCCGATCACGGCGTGCCGCAGGACCTGATCACCCGCGCCTGGCGCGAGACCGAGGCGCTGTTCGCGCTGCCCGAAGCGGAGAAGCGCGCCTATTTCGTCGCGGGCGGCGGTGGCGCTCGCGGCTACACGCCGTTCAAGACCGAGATCGCCAAGGACGCCAAGCACGTCGATCTCAAGGAATTCTGGCACATCGGTCGCGAGCTGCCGGAGGGGCATCGCTACGCCGACACGATGGCGCCCAATATCTGGCCGACGCGCCCCGAGGGCTTCAAGGACACGTTCCTCGAACTGTTCACCGCCTTCGACCGCGCGGGCGACCGGTTGCTGTCGGCGATCGCGCGGCATCTCGGCCTTGCGCCCGACTGGTTCGATCCGGCGGTGAAGGACGGCAATTCGGTGCTCCGCCTGCTCCATTATCCGCCGATCCCCGCGGATGCCGAGGGCGTCCGCGCCGGCGCTCATGAGGACATCAACCTCATCACGCTGCTGCTCGGCGCCGAGGAAGCGGGGCTGGAACTGCTCGACCGCGCGACCGGCCAGTGGCTGGCGATCAAGCCGCCCGAGGGCGCGATGGTGGTCAACGTCGGCGACATGCTGCAGCGGCTGACCAACCACGTGCTGCCGTCGACCACGCATCGCGTCGTCAATCCGCCGGTCGAGCGCCGCGGTCATTCGCGCTATTCGATG
This sequence comes from Sphingomonas sp. 2SG, assembly GCF_005503285.1. Lineage (NCBI taxonomy): Bacteria > Pseudomonadati > Pseudomonadota > Alphaproteobacteria > Sphingomonadales > Sphingomonadaceae > Sphingomonas > Sphingomonas sp. 2SG. The sequence continues at coordinate 11,042 of NZ_SCMZ01000070.1, read as the reverse complement.
CCCTTCTTCCTGCACCCCGCGCCCGATTTCCTGATCGAGACGCTGCCGCAGACGATCAGCGCAGAGAATCCGAACCGCTATCCGCAACCGATCACGGCGCACGACTATCTGCATCAGCGGCTGGTGGAGATCGGCTTGATCAAGGGGTAGGCGCAGCGGCGGCCGGATCGGAGCGAGGGGACGGAAACTTCCGCCCCCATCGGTTCATCGCGGTTCTCGTCAGTCGAACCCGCGTTGAAGATAGCGCGTCGCGACCGCGCAATGCATCGCGACGCCCTTCGCCATGACCGATTCCTCGATCGTCATCCGCGTATTGTGGAGCGGCGGGTTGGTCGCGGGGTCGCTGCCGGCCGGGGCGACGCCGAGGAAAGCGAAGGCGCCGGGGAATTTCCGCAGCACGTAGGAGAAATCCTCCGCGCCCATCATCGGCTGCGGCATCGGTGCGAAGGGCCGGCCGAGCTCGCCCGCCACCGTCTCGATCAGCGCCGCGCCACGCGGGTCGTTGACCGTCACCGGATAGCCTTCGTCGATCCACGCTTCGGCGGTGGCGCCATGCGCCGCGGCGATATTCTCGGCGATCCGCTTGACCGCGGCGCGCATCGTCGTGCGCGTCGCCTCCGACAAAGTGCGCAAGGTGCCGAGCATGCGGACCTCGCCGGGGATGATATTGTGCGCCGAGCCCGCCTCGATCTTGGTGATCGACAGCACCGCGGGGTCGGTGACCGCGATCGCACGCGCGACATAGGTCTGGAAAGCGGTGACGATCTCGCAGGCGACCGGCACCGGATCGATGCAATCGTGCGGCATCGCGGCATGGCCGCCTGCGCCGCGTACGACGACGTGCACCGTATCCGCCGATGCCATGATCGATCCGGCGCGGGTGATGACGACGCCGGCGGGGGCGTTGGGGGTGATGTGCAACGCGAAGGCGGCGTCGGGCGCCGCGACGTCGAGCAGGCCGTCGTCGATCATGAAACGCGCGCCGTGATGGCCCTCCTCGCCCGGCTGGAACATGAAGACGACGGTGCCGGGGAGCTGATCGCGGCGCGCGGAGAGCGCACGGGCAGCGCCGACCAGCATCGCGGTGTGCGAATCATGGCCGCAGGCGTGCATGCGGCCGGGGATGGTGCTGGCGAAGGGCAGGCCCGTCTCCTCTTCCATCGCCAGCGCGTCCATGTCGCCGCGCAGCAGCACGGTGCGGCCGTTGTCGCCCTTCTGCCCGCGTAGGATCGCGATCAGGCCGCTGGTCGATTTGCCCTCGTGATATTCGAGCGGCAGGCCGGCGAGCGCCGCCTTGATCTTGTCGGTGGTGCGGCGGCAGTCGAGGCCGATCTCCGGCTCGGCATGGATCGCGCGGCGCAGGGTGACGATGTCGGCGAGCTCGGCTTCGCCGGCCGCGGTCCAGTCGCTGAGAATGGGGTCGTCGAGGGACATGATGAGGCTCCGTTTCGGGCGGCAGTTTGCGCCGGAGCGGGAGTGTTGTCGAGCTTTGGGGTGTGCTCCACTTAACCCGTCATCCCGGCGGAAGCCGGGACCCACGGATACGGAACGTCGGTAGTGGCGCGAAACCGCAAATGCGCCGTGACCGTGGGTCCCGGCGTTCGCCGGGATGACGAACATGGGGGACAAACGCCCCCCACCCTCACCGGATCAGATTGCCCAGCACGCTGCGCAGCACCGTTCCGACCAGACCACCGCCCGCCGACGAGCGCCGCGAGCCCGAGCCGAACACCTGCTTGCCGATCTCGTTGGCGACCTGCCGCCCGATCGACGAACTCGCCGCGCGCGTGGCGGAGGTCATCGCCTTCGACCAGGGCGAGTTGGCTGCCTCGCGCGCTGCCGCCGCGTCCGCCTTGGTCTGCGCCGCCTGCGCGCGCGCCGCTTCCTTGGCGGCCTGCGCTTCGGCCTTGGCCTGCACCGCCGCCGCCTTGGCGGCATCGTCCTGCGCCCGCGCCGCCGCCGCGGAAGCCGCGGCCTCCTGCGTCTTGGCGGCGAGAATCTCCTCCGCCGATTCGCGATCGATCGCGGTGTCGTATTTGTCGCCGACCGCGTCCGTCTGGATCATCACCGCGCGTTCCTGCGGCGTCACCGGGCCGACGCGGCTGGCGGGCGGCTTGATCAGCGTGCGTTCCACCGGCGCCGGCGACCCGTCCGCCTGCAACAACGACACCAGCGCCTCGCCGACCTTCAATTCGGTGATCGCGGTGGCGACGTCGACGCCCGGATTGGCGCGGAACGTCTCCGCCGCCGAACGCACCGCCGCCTGATCGCGCGGCGTGAAGGCGCGCAGCGCATGCTGGACGCGGTTGCCGAGCTGGCCGGCGACCGTGTCGGGGATATCGATCGGGTTCTGCGTGATGAAATAGATGCCCACCCCCTTGGAGCGGATCAGGCGAACGACCTGTTCGATCTTGTCGAGCAGCGCCTTGGGCGCGTCGTCGAACAGCAGATGCGCCTCGTCGAAGAAGAAGACGAGCTTGGGCTTGTCGGGATCGCCGACCTCGGGGAGATGCTCGAACAACTCGCTCATCAGCCACAGCAGGAAGGTGCTGTAGAGCTTCGGCGCGGCCATGAGCTTGTCGGCGGCGAGGATGTTGACGATCCCCCTGCCCTTGTCGTCGGTACGGAGGAAGTCGTCCATCTCCAGCGCGGGTTCGCCGAAGAAATGGTCGCCGCCCTGCGTGCGCAACTGGAGCAGCGCGCGCTGGATCGCGCCGATCGACTGCTTGGAGACGTTGCCGTAGGTGGTGGTGAGTTCGTCGGCACGGCTCGCGCAATGCGCCAGCATCGCCTGAAGGTCGTCGAGGTCGAGGAGTAGCAGCCCCTCCTTGTCGGCGACGTGGAAGGCGATCGTCATCACCCCTTCCTGCACGTCGTTGAGATCCATCAGCCGGCTGAGCAACAGCGGCCCCATTTCGCTGACGGTGGTGCGGATCGGGTGGCCCTGTTCGCCGTACAGGTCCCAGAATTGTACCGGCGTATCGGCATAGGCCCAGTCGGTCTCGCCGATCTCGGCGGCACGCGCGGCGAAAGCGGCATGCGTCTTGGCCTGCGGCGAACCCGCCATCGCGAGGCCGGACAGGTCGCCCTTCACGTCCGCGACGAAGCTCGGCACCCCGACCTTCGAGAAGCCCTCGATGATCCCCTGAAGGGTCACCGTCTTGCCGGTGCCGGTCGCGCCGGCGATCAGGCCGTGGCGGTTGGCGCGCTTGAGGTCCAGCAGCTGCGGCTTGCCGCCGCCGAGGCCGATGAAGATGCCGTCGCTCATGTCCCGCTCCTGTGCTGGTGCCGGAGACCTACCCCGGCGTGCGGGCAAAAGGAAAGGGCCGCCGCTCGGGAGAGCGACGACCCTTCACCTGCACCGGTATGGCCGGGCTTACTTGATCTTCACCGGGATGAAGCCCGGGATCCGGCCGCGCTGGACCAGCAGCAGGACCTGCGGACGACCCGCCGCCTTCGCCTGCGCGACGAGACGGGCGACGTCGGCCGCGGTGCGGACCGGCGTGCTGTTGACCGCCTGGATCACGTCGCCGCGCTTGATCTTGCCGTTGGCGTCGCTCGATGCGTCGACCGAGGCGACGACGACGCCCTGTACGGTGGGATCGACGCCGACCGCGCGGGCGATCCCCGGGGTCAGCGGCTGGACGTTGAGCCCGAGCGGCGCCGAGCCGCCCTGGGTCGTGCCGGCGTCATCATCGTCATTGCCGTCCGTCTGCGAATCGTTCGGCCCGAACCCGCCGGAATCCTCGCCACCATTGGCCAGCGCCTTCAGCTGGTCGTTGGACGGACGCGTCGCGACCTGGATGTTGAGCGACGTCGGCTGACCGGCGCGCAGCACCTCGAACCGGGCGGTCGTGCCCGGCTGGAGGTTCGAGACGAGACGCGTCAGCGTCTGGTCGGGCGTGACCTGCTGGCCGTTGATCTTGGTGACCACGTCGCCCGCGCGCAGACCGCCCTTGGCCGCTGGGCCGGCCGGCTCGACGCGCGCGATCAGCTCGCCCTGGTTCTTCGGAATGCCGAGCGCCGCGGCGGCATCGTCGTTCACCGCGCCGCCGATCGACACGCCGATATAGCCGCGGGTGATCTTGCCACCCTTCATGAACGTCTCGATGATCGGCTTGGCGGTCGCCGCGGGAATGGCGAAGCCGATGCCGATATTGCCGCCCGACTGGCTGAAGATCTGCGAATTGACGCCGATCACATTGCCGTTGAGGTCGAACATCGGGCCGCCCGAATTGCCCTGGTTGATCGAAGCGTCGGTCTGGATGAACTGGTCATAGGCGCCGCCCTGCCCGGTGACGCGGTTGATCGCCGAGATGATGCCCGCAGTCACGGTGCCGCCGAGGCCGAAGGGCTCGCCGATCGCCAGCACCCAATCGCCGACGCGGGCACGGCTCGAATCGCCCCACTTCACGAACGGCAGGCCGGCGGCGTCGATCTTGAGCAGCGCGAGATCCGAATCCTGGTCCTTGCCGATGACGCGTGCGGTATATTCCTTGTTGTTGCTCAGCGTCACGGTGATCGAATTGACCGTCGCGCCCTCCGCACCCGGCGCGATGACGTGATTGTTGGTCACGACATAGCCGTCCGGCGAGATCAGGAAGCCCGAGCCGAGCGACGCGCCCTCGCGCTTCACCGGGGCGCCACCCTGGCCACCGCCCATGCCGCCGAACAGATCGCCGAACGGCGTGCCCGAGAAGGGATTGGCCGGCTGGCGCTGGACGATCGTCTGCTTGGTCGAGATGTTGACCACCGCGGGCTGCAGCTTGGCGACCATGTCGGCGAAGCTCATCGGCGCACCGGCCTTGGGCGCCGCCGCCTGGATCGCACCGGGCTCGTTCTGGGCCTGTTGCGCGGTGCTCGGCTGCAGCGCCAGCGTGGCGGTCGCGCCACCGAGGAGAAGCGCACTGGTAATGGCGTAGGCGTAGCGCACTAGGAGAAAATCCTCTTCATGAAGGGCGATCGGAATTGGTGCCTTAGTGGACCCAAACGCCTGAACGCCGCTTGAATGTTCATACGCCCGAAAGCTGGGGGCTCAATCCTTGCGGATCAACGCCCCCTGCCCTCGAACTCACGCAAGTAACTGTTTCCGGGTGACAAGATGATGGACGTCGAACCGCTCGGCGCCGGCCCGCCATCCGCCCCGAAGGTGTGGCGGTAGGACTGCATGGCGCGGTAGAAGTCGTAGAAGTCGGCATCCTTGGTGAAGCTTTGCGCATAGATGCGCGCCGCCGCCGCATCCGCCTCGCCGCGGATGATCTGCGCTTCCTTCTGGCCCTGCGCGCGGATCGTCGTCGCCTGCTGCTGGCGGGCGGTCGCCATCCGGGCGAGCGCGCGGTCGAGGGGACTGCCGTCGGGCAGATCGGCATGCTTGATCCGCACGTCGACGATCTGCACGCCATATTGGCTGGCGAGCCGCTGCATGCGGGTCTGGATATTGTCCATCACCTGGTCACGCTCGGGGCTGAGCAGCGTCGCGAACGGCTGGTTGCCGAGCTCGTTGCGGATCGAGCTGCCGAGCAGCGGACGCAGCGCCTCGGTGATGGCCGCCTCGGTCTGCGAGGTGCTGCCGGTGGCGTTCACCGCCTTCAGCGGATCGATGATCCGGAACCGCGCATAGGCATCGACCTCGAGCCGGAGCTGGTCGGACGAGAGCACCTGCTGGTTGTCGTAGTCGACGTCGAGCACGCGCTTGTTGAGCCAGACCAGCCGGTCGATGAACGGGATGCGCAGGATCGGGCCGGCGCCGGTGCGGCCGAACTGCTCGTTCGGTTTCCACGCGTTGACGGTGCGGACCGGCTGTTCGAAGCGCAGAATGACTGCCTGCTGCGTCTCCGGCACGATGGTGATCGTCGCCGAGAACAGGATGACGAGGACCAGCGCAGCAAGGCCGAGCGCGATCGGGTGACGCCAGAGGCCGTTCACTGGCCGCCTCCCGTCGCGGGTGCGGGCTGCACCTGGGTCGCCTGTGCCGGCGCGGCATCGGGCAGTCGCCGCGCCCGGTCGAGCGGCAGATAGGGCACGACGCCATTGGCTTCGACGATCGTCTTGTCGGACTTGGCCAGCACGGCCTCCATGGTCTCGTAATACATGCGGCGACGCGTCACCTCGGGGGCGAGGCGATATTGTTCGTACACCTTGTCGAACTGCGACGCTTCGCCTTCGGCGCGGGCGACGACCTGCTTGGCATAGGATTGCGCCTGGTTGCGGACGCCCTGCGCATCCTGCTGCGCGGCAGTGACGTCCTTGAACGCGTCGTTGACGCGCGCGGGCGGATCGGCCTGCTTGATGCCGACGCCGACGACGACGATGCCCGACTTATAATCGTCGAGCACCTTCTGCATCCGCTCCTGTACCTGGTTCTCGATCAGCGCGCGGCCCGGCCCGAGCGCCGAATCGAGGCTGACGTTCGCCACCACCTCGCGCATCGCGCTTTCCGCGGTGGCCCGCACCGTGTCGCGCGGGCGGTCGATCTGGAACACGTAGTTCTGCGGGCTCGAAATCTTCCAGCGTACCGCATAGGCCAGATCGATGATGTTCTGGTCGCGGGTCAGCATCAGATTTTCGGTGCCGCTCTCCGGGAAATTCTCGATCCGGATGTTCTGCACGTCGACCTTGACGACCCGCGCGATCGGCGCCGGCATCGTCATCGCGATGCCGGGATCGAGCGTACCCGAATAGCGGCCGAGATAGGTGACGACGCCGCGTTCCTGCGGCGCGATCGGGTGGATCGAGGTGTAGAGGATCCAGACCAGCAGGATGATCCCCGCGCCGATCAGCCACAGCGCCCGCGCATTGGGCGCGCCGGGCAGACCACCCATGCCGCCGCCATTGCCGCCCCCGCCGCCGCCGCGCGCCTTGCGCAGGAAGTCGTCGAGCGCGGTCGGCTTGGCGCCGGTCTTCCGGGCGCCGGGCGGCAGCGACCACGGGTTGCGCGGACCGCCGTTGGCGCCGCCATTGGCGTCATCGCCCTGTCCCCAGGGACCCTTGGGCGTCTCGGCAGCGAGAATGGGAGGGCGGCTTTTGCGGCCCGGCAGGATATTCATCCTTTCCTTATAAGAAGGCGGACGCGGAAAAACAGTGGCAAGCCGCCGGCGCGGGCCTATCTGGTGCCGCATGACACAAGACGTAACGATTGCCGCGGTCCGCGCCGCCGCGGGCGAGCGGGCGACGGTCCGCTTCGAGGGCACGCGCGCCGGCATCGTGCTGGACGCGACCGGGCTCGGCGGCGCCGAGCGCGATGCGCTGGAAGCCGCGGTCCGCGCCGCGGCGAGCGCCGCCTGGACGGGCGAGGTGCGGCTGGTGGTCACCGCCGAGCGCATCCATCGTCGCCTGCTCGCGGTGGCGAGCGGCAAGGGCGGCGTCGGCAAATCGACGCTCGCCGCCAATCTCGCCATCGCGCTGAAAGCGCGCGGGCGGCGCGTCGGTCTGGTCGACGCCGACATCTACGGCCCGTCGCAGCCGCGGCTGATGGCGGCGGAAGACCAGCGGCCGACCGCGAAGGACAAGGTGCTCGACCCCGTCCCCACCCCTTATGGCGTGCCGATGCTGTCGATGGGCCAGCTCATCCAGCCGGGCAAGGCGATCGCGTGGCGCGGGCCGATGGCGGCGGGCGCGCTCACCCAGCTGGTCGATGCCGATTGGGGCGCGACCGACACGCTGGTGCTCGACCTGCCGCCCGGCACCGGCGACGTCCAGCTCACCATGGTACAGAAGCACAAGCCGGCGGGCGCGATCATCGTCTCGACGCCGCAGGATCTGGCGCTCATCGACGCGACGCGCGCGATCGACCTGTTCGACAAGGCGGGCATCCCGATCATCGGCATCGTCGAGAATATGGCGGGCTATGTCTGCCCGCATTGCGGCGAGCTGTCCGATCCGTTCGGCAACGGCGGCGCACAGGCGACCGCGGAGCGGCTCGGCCTGCCCTTCCTCGGCCGGGTGCCGCTGGCGATCGGCATCCGCACCGCCTCCGACGCCGGCCAGCCGCCGGCGGCGGGGAACGGCGCCGATGCGACCGCGTTCCATGCGATAGCGGGTCAGGTCGACGACTGGCTGCGCACCCATTGAGGAGACGATCATGCCGCTGACCGACGATGCCGCGATCAAGGCACTGCTGGAAGGCGCACGGACGATCGCGCTGGTCGGCGCCTCCGACCGGCCAAATCGGCCGTCTCATGGCGTGATGGCGCGGTTGCAGCAGCACGGCTATCGCGTCATCCCGGTCAATCCGCAGATCACCGGCGAGCATGTCCTCGGCGAATTCGTCTTCCGTGACCTGCATCAGCTCGGCGACCCCATCGACATCGTCGACATCTTCCGCCGTCCCGAAGCCGCCGGCGAGGCGGTCGACGAGGCGATCGCGATCGGTGCGAAAGCGGTCTGGCTTCAGCTCGGGGTGATCAACGAGGCGGCGGCGGCACGGGCGGAGGCGGCCGGGCTGCAAGTGGTCATGGACCGTTGCCCGGCGATCGAGATCCCGCGGCTCGGCGTCGCTCCGATCGAGGCTTGATTCGCCTGCCCGGCTCGGCGAGGATGGCGGCACCGCTCGCTGTGGGAGTAGGGCTGGATGCTTGCGCTGCTGTTGCTGTTTGCCGCCCCGACCGAAGACCCCGCGACGGTCATCGCGCGATCGTCGTCCTTGATCGCCGGCGATCGCTGCACCATCGATCCCGACAAGACCGACATCACCGTCTGCGGCCGGCGCCGCGCCGATCGCTTCCGCGTGCCGTTCGTCGTCCACGACGCGGGCGATCCCAAGCATGAGGCGGTGCGCGTCGAACGCGACCGGCTGCTCAACCGCACCAATCCGGTGCAGGAGCACAGCCCGTTCCTCGTCGGTGGCGGCATGTCGGGCGTGACGGTGAGCAGTGCGACCGGTGTCAGCGGCGTCACCAACCGGCCGCTCGCGCCATGATCTGGCTGGCGATCGCCCTCCAGACCGCGGCGGCCGGCGCGCCGGCGCCGGAGGCTCCGCAACGCTGGTCGATCCTCACTCCGCAGCCGTGTCCGCCGCAGGCCGACAAGAGCGACATCGTCGTCTGCGCCGACGGCAAATCATCGCAGACGCTGCCGCTCCCCGACGAAGCGGGCCCGGCCCCCGGCCGCGGCGCCAACCGCGACCTGAAGGCGACAACGGCGCTGGCGCTGGAAGCCCCGCCCTGCGCGGCGTCGCTCGGCGGCTGCACCGTCGGCTTCGGGCCACCGATCGTACCGCTTGTGGGCGCGCTGGCGAAGGTCGCCAAATCCGCCTTCGCCAAGAAACCGGACAAGCGCGGCCGCGTGGCGATCGACCTCAGCGAACCTTGATTCCACCACATGCGGCTGACGTCGAACGGTTACCCTGCAGGGTTATCGCCCATAAGGAATTGCGCGAGTCTGCCGTCTTCCAAACCCACCTCGTCACCCCGGACTTGTTCCGGGGTCCACCCTGCGGCGAGGTGAAAGGCCCGATGCAGAACCGTTCTCTCGCGGCCCGGTGGACCCCGGAACAAGTCCGGGGTGACGAATCTGATGAGGAAGCTGATCGAGCCTCATCACCGTAGCCGTATGCGATAGCCCTCCCCCTGGCGGGAGAGGAATATGGGATCACCCCAGGATCGGCATCCAGAGCGGCTGGCCGGACAGGCTCTGCGATCCGCGCAGCTTCTCCAGGGCATGGACCACCGCGCGTTCCGGACCTTCATGCGTGACGATCGCGACGATCGCGCTGCCGTCCGCCGCGACGCCACGCTGGATCAGGCTCTCGATCGATACGCCGGCATCGCGCATCGCCGCGGCGATCTCGGCGAGCACGCCGACCCGGTCCTGAACGGTGAACCGCAAATAGGATCGCGCGCGCCGCTCGCCGGTGTCCGCCGCCGGCTCGACGGTCAGCGCCGCCGCCGGCATCGCATAGGGCGAGCCATATTCCCCGCGCGCGATGTCGATCAGGTCGGCGACCACCGCGCTCGCGGTCGGTCCCTCGCCCGCGCCGGCGCCCTGGAAGAACAGGCGGCCGACGTAATTGCCCTCCGCCACCACCGCGTTGAGCGAGCCGGTAACGTGCGCGAGCGGATGGTCGACCGGCACGAGATGCGGATGCACGCGCTGGAACAGCCCGTGCGCGTCCGCCTCGGCGACGCCGACCAGCCGCACGCGATACCCGAGCGCCGCCGCCTCGGCGATGTCGGCGGCGATGACGTGGCGCACGCCGGTCGCTGACACGTCGCCGAACGCCGGGCGCGTCCCGAAGGCAAGGCTGGCGAGGATCGACAATTTGTGCGCGGCATCGACGCCGTCGATGTCGAAACTGGGGTCCGATTCGGCATAGCCGAGCGCCTGCGCCTCGGCGAGCACCTCGGCGAAGTCGCGACCTTCGGCTTCCATCTTCGACAGGATGAAATTGCAGGTGCCGTTGAGGATGCCATAGACCCGGCTGATCCGGTTGGCCGCGGCGCCCTCGCGCAGCCCCTTGATCACCGGCACGCCGCCGGCCACCGCCGCCTCGAACTTGAGCGGCACCGCCGCAGCCTCGGCCGCCTGCGCGAGTTCGAGGCCGTGATGCGCGATCATCGCCTTGTTGGCGGTGACGAAGCCCTTGCCCGCCGCGATCGTCTGCCGCGCCAGCGTCAGCGCCGGGCCGTCCGACCCGCCGATCAGCTCGACGACGACATCCGCCGCGTCATGGCCGGCGAGATCGCGCATGTCGTCGATCCAGGCGAAACGGGCCAGATCGATGCCGCGATCCTTGTTGCGGTCACGTGCCGAGATGGCGACGATTTCGATCGGGCGGCCGGCGCGGCGGGTGATCAGATCGCGGTTGGCATCGAGCAGGCGGACGACGCCGCCGCCGACCGTACCGAGCCCGGCAAGGGCGACGCGCAAGGGTGTGTTGCTATCCATGGCCGCCGCCTAGCGGAAAGGCGCGTCGCCTGTCGAGACGGCGCAGCTTTATGTCGTGTACCGCGCCGCCATTGCCCGACCGCCGCGTACCGTGCCACAACCCGCCGCACTTCCATTTTGCCAGCGAGCGCATTTCCCTGATGGCCACCGCCCCCAGC